>CALUYU010000008.1 GCA_944325075.1 Candidatus Gastranaerophilales bacterium | reverse complement strand
AAAACTGGACGTTTCCTGACACCTTACGGGTTCACTTTGTTCACCCTACCGAAAATCCGCTTTTAGCTAAAGAAAAAAGTAGGTTGGGGTTTCTACCCCAACCTACTTTATCTACACGTCTCAGAAAATGCTGCGCTATTATGAAGTACTCTGACACACCGGAATATTATTTTATTAATGCCTGAACCTCTTTAAAGTTTGGATGTTTAGCCGTTCTAAGCCACTCAAATAAAATTATTTCAATACAAGAAATCTTAGCTCCGTTATCATGCATGGCCTCTATGCCTTGTTTAAATTCATATTTATTACGGCTTGCGCAAGCGTCTTTAGCAACAACCACCTCAAATCCGGCCTCTAGAAGTTCGGCTGCTGTCTGGTGTACACAAATATGAGTTTCTATCCCACAGATAATTATTTGCTTTTTACCATAAGATTTTATTTTATCTAAAAAACCCTCTTCACGTAAAAGCGAAAAAGAAGTTTTTTCAACAACTTCAGTCCCTTGAGAGAATTTTTGTGAAATAACCGGTACAGTATTTCCCAAACCTTTTGGATACTGTTCACTGGCAATAACCGGGATTCCCAAAATATTTGCTGCATCTACAAGTTTCCCAACCCTTGAAATTATTATATTTTTATCCAGAGACGCAACCAGTCTTTCCTGAATATCGATTACCAAAAGCAAACTATTATTGCTGTCTAAAAGTTTCATAAATTTCTCCTTTAATTACCGGTATATACACACATAAACTCATTAATAAAGCCTTCTACAAGTTCTGAAATTTTTTGCGGGGTAACAACATTTAAAGGCAAAGATATTTCTCTGTTTTCAGGCGAATCTAAACCAGAATGAACTATATAAACTATTACCTTTGAAAATCCAGGTGAAACAATTGTTAAACGACTTTCATTTTTGCCTTTTATAAGCCTGAAAATGCTCTGCTGCTCATCCGTAAACTGTTCAATTCTGACTCCGGAAAGCTTCTCTTCATAACTTTTCTGCAATCTGTAAAAAACAGGGGCAATAACTTTTTCCAATTTTTGATCAAAAGCTTTTTTAAAAAATTTATAATTTTTCTCCCCCTTATCAGGTATTGAAAGCCAGTCATCATTTTCCATATCATCCCCGGAATAAATACTATAATCCCTATTCGTTAACAAAGCATTATTAAGTGAACAAACAGCCTTCTTTTCAATTTCTTGAAACTTTTTACTATCTATCATTGTAATACCCGCTTTTATAGTACATTTATATGAAAGAAGTGCTTTAATTTTATTTAAAACATTTATTGCTCCATCAACCCCGGTTTTTAAAAGAATTCCATACCTAAACGATGAAATCTTTGCAACAGTATCATCAATTCTTATTGTTTCTTCAATAGCCGCCACAATCTTTTCTTCTGTAAACTCCTTTTTCCCTTCTTCATCCGGAGCTATTATCATGTAGCAACCATTGTTAAAATTGCCATTGAGAAGTTCCATTTCAAAAATTTCACGAGCAAACTTTGGACTATAAAAACCGGTTTTATTATCGACAATGCCATAACAACCCAAATAGTTTTTTAAATTTTTAATTTTATTTATCAAACCGGATTTTTTTATGCAGTTAATAGTACGAATAAGCATCCCGGTCGGATCGTCCCCATCTGTAATGTAATCTTCTATTCCCTCATCGTATGCTTCCAACACAAAATCCCGGTCAAACTTGTTTGCATAAAGAATTATACTTGACAAATCAAAAATCTTCTTGGATTTAATATACTTTATCAACTTAAAAGTTTTGTCTCTGTTTTCATTTTCATGAACAATAACTATTTCAGGCCGTATATCATATAAAACATCCTGAGCATTTTCATAATTAACCGCAAGAATTTTATCGGTCTCTCTGAGTAAAACCAGATTTTCCTGCAATTTTTTTTTAATATCAATGCTGTCAGTTACTAATATTACAGTATTCATAAACTCTACACTTGTAAATGTTTCTTAATACACAAAAAGCTTCCGCCCGCTCCAAAGAGAATTCCCATGCCAAACATTGTAAGAGCGACAACAGTCTGGGCATACATAGGTGTCGGAACCATGAAGAACTTATGCATATGCATAAGGCCGTTCTCAACAAAATGGAGAGGAATAAATGCAAGAACAGATCCGGTAAATCCGTAAAAAGCACCCTGCATTATAAACGGAAATCTTATATACCAGTTGCTTACACCCATAAGCCTCATTATTTCAATTTCATCTTTTCTTGACTGAATTACAAGCTGAATAGTATTATTAATAATTGTAATAGTCAGCATGCCTAAAATAATTACTACTAAAACGGTTATTGTATTAACTACATGATTTAACATTTGAATTTTTTTAGCCAGCTGCTGTGCATAGCTCATATCTTCAACCGATTTCAACTGTTTAATATTATTAAAAACAGAATCTATATTCTCTGGTTTGTCAACCTTTACATGCAAAGTATCCGGAAGCGGGTTTGATATATCCGGAAGTTTCATCTCTCTTTTTAAATCCGCCCAAGATTCCGCCTTAGGAATAATTTTTACACTTTCAACATGCTTAAATTCACTAACCCTTGTTTTAACCATATTAGGATCAGCATCTGCTTTAAGGTAAACAGAAATTTCCAAAACATTTCCTAATTCATGTGCAAAAGAAGAAATTGACATTGCCGACCTGAAACAAGCACCGAATATCGTTAAAATTGCAGCCATTGTTGTTATAATAACAATATTTACAATCCCGGTCCGTTTTATATCGTTAAACGTTTCCATAGACAATCTGTATAGTATTCTTAATTCACACAACCAGTCTTTAGGGATGTGTTTTTTTACTTCCTTTTTTATTTTAGATTTCTGTTTATTCATATGTACCTGCTTGAATATCTCTTACAATTTCACCCTTATCAAGAGTAATAACTCTTTTTCTAAAGTAATCAACCATCGCGTTATCGTGAGTAGAAACAATAACCGTAATTCCGCGTTGATTAATCTGATCCAAAATCTGCATAATCTCCAAAGAATTTTTCGGATCCAGATTCCCGGTAGGCTCGTCTGCAATAAGCAAAGGAGGGCCGTTCACAATTGCACGGGCAATCCCGACTCTCTGCTGCTCGCCGCCGGACAATTCAGCCGGAGTAGCATGAATTTTATGCTCAAGTCCGACTATTTTTAATGCTCCGGTTACTCTGGCATGAATTTCTCTTGAACTTATCCCAAGTGTTCTGATTACATATGCAACATTGTCATATACACTCATGTTCTGCAAAAGTTTGTAATCCTGGAAAACAATTCCCATACATCTTCTAAGGCTGGGCACCTTATCATTGGATAAATTTGCAATATTAATTCCGCCAATAGTAACTGTTCCGCTTGTAGGGCACTCCTCATGGTAAAGAAGTTTCATTAAAGTAGATTTTCCAGCCCCCGAGGCGCCAACGACAAAAACAAATTCTCCTGATAATATATCAAGGTTAACATTTTTTAGGGCATAATTGCCGTTTTTGTATTTTTTGGTAACTGATCTGAATTGTATCATGTTTATAAAATCCTTTTAATAATTATTTTACTAAACGATATCTATCAATTTGTTTTTTGATATTTTTAGCAAGTTTTTCGGCACTTAATCCGTAATAGTCTAAGAGTTCATCCCATTTTCCACTTTGTCCGAAAGTATCATTAACCCCGAACCTTATAACCGGCATCGGGTAGTAATAAGAAAGCAGTTCGCATACAGCGCTTCCCAAACCACCTATAATAGAATGGTTTTCAACAGTAATTACAAATTTTGTCTGCTTAGCTTTTTCAATAATAGTGGCATCATCAAGAGGCTTTACAACAGGAACATGAAGTATCTGAACCGAATAACCGTCTTTTTTAAGCATTTCTCCAGCCTGAATAACTTCAGCCAGAGTTTCTCCGTTAGTAATAACCGTTACATCAGAACCTTCTTCTATAACACGAGCTTTACAGAAATCAAATTCGTAATTTTCGTCAAATATATCACATACATTAGTTCTAGGTATCCTGATATACATAGGCCCGTAATTTTCCGCTGCAAATTTAATAACCTCTTCACATTCACGACAATCAGCCGGAACAATTACAGACATATTCGGCAAGCCGCGCATAAGAGAAATATCTTCCAGAGCCTGATGGCTTGCACCGTCTTCTCCAACAGTAACACCGCCATGTGTGCCGACGATCTTTACATTAAATTCGGGATAACATATTGAATTTCTGATCTGATCATAAGGTCTTGCAGTTGCAAACATTGCAAAAGTTGCGGCAAAAGGAATTTTACCGGTTGAGGCAAGACCTGCGGCGGTAGCCATCATATCCTGTTCTGCAATTCCCATATCAAAAAAACGATCAGGAAATTCTTTAGCAAATGTTGCAGTTTGAGTTGAGCATGCCAGATCTGCATCCAAAACTACAATATTAGAATTTTTCCTCCCGGCCTCTGCAAGAGCCTTTCCGAAAGCACTTCTGATAGACCGGCGTTCATTTACATTTAACAACATGTTTTATACATTTCCCTCTAATTAATTTTTCAGGATATCTTATACCCTAACCAAATTATATCACAAATATTTTTAAATCTCAAAAATACAACAATAGCCGCATTTTTGTTTGGTATTAACTTAAACAATTGTTAAGAATTATTAAAATATTTCCGAAATATAGCAATTTATTTTCTTGAGGAGTATTTAAAGGGTAGAATAGGAATAGACAAAATTATTTATTGAAAGGAAAAAATAAAATGATGCAAATTCCAAATTTACCCAATTATCTGCAAGTTCCGCAACAACCGAACTATAATGCAGTAAAAATTGATGTTCACAATCCAATGGTCAATGTACCGGCCCAAACATCTCAATATCAGGTACCGGTATCAACACAAGTTCCACAGTATGCTACACCGACAATGCCATACTACAATTATCCGCAAGGCCAGCTATACAGCTATCCGCAAGCTCCGGTTCAACCATATTACATGCCACCAAGCATAACAACTCCGGAAATGCCGGCGCCACAAATCCCGGTAATGGTTCCGCCTACAGTAGCACAAGCTCCTCAAGCTGAAACAGTTCAAACTCCGGTTGTTCAGGAAATTCCGGCAGCACCGGCTCCACAAATTGTTCCACCGGCTCCGGTAGTTACAGAAGCTCCTAAAGTAGAAGAAAAGAAAGAACCAACTCCGGTTAGTTCTGAAGTAAAAACAGAAGCTCCTAAAGAAGAAAAACCGGTTGAAGTGGTAGCTCCGGCTCCTGTTACTCCACAGGTTGACCTTAACGCTTTTATAGCAAAATTAACAAACCCTGATTATGAAGTTCAGGCCGCAGCTATGGAAGAAATAGCTAATATGGTTAAAGATGAACCTCAAAAAGCTACAGAATTATTAGACACTAAAGTTATCGACGCTTTAAATAATATTATAACAGCTGATACAAGCACACTTGCAGGCCCGACAGAAGCTCAAAAAGCCGCAAGACAAAAATTGTTTGCTAACCAGCAAATGACTGAAGATGAAAAGAAATTGGCAATGACAATTTCTCCATACGAACAAGCTGAAAGAAATAAAAGTTTTGCAATGTTCACAACTGCAATAATGCAGAAACTTTACGGAGATGAAGTTCAAAAATTGACTAACTCAACAGTTCCTTTAACAGAACTTCCTGGAGCCGTAACTATAGTTGAACAGCTGAAGAACAACCCAAATGCAATGGTTAGAACATCTGCAATTGAAGCTTTAAGTTATATCCAAAACCCAAGCTACAAAAAAGACCTGAACACAATCTTTACAATTGCACAAAAAGATCAGGATAAAGGAGTTCAGGAAGCAGCAACCGCAGCATTAGCAAAACTAAACCAGCTTGAAGATATGCCGGCCCAAGCTGCTGCTCCGGAAACTACAGTACCGGAACAACAAGCCGCATAACAAATAAGAAAACGCTAAAAAAAAACATAAAAATTCCTTTCTTTAAATAAGACAGCGACAAAAAGCTCCCGAATTTCCGGGAGTTTTTTGGTATAATGATCTAAAGTTCCAAACATCACGGATTCATAGCCTTTTAACAAAAACTCTTTTTGTCACGTAATAAATTAATTAAAAACAACAAACCATTAAGATAAAATCAACTGCAGACAGAAGCTGACAAAGAATTTATATTTAAAAATATTTTATGCATTAACTAAATCCTGCTGCTCATCAGCGTGAACAGGTTTAGGACATAAATTTTCATACTCTGCATTTTTGGAGATTTCTTCACACCACTGATAAATAACTTCATCTATAGGAAGTTTATAAGAAATCGGTTTACATATATGCAGTCTTACCTTTTGTTTTTTAAACGGTTTTAACTGAGGATATCCGGTAAATCCCCCAATTGCAACCGGAATAATATCAGCCTTTGCGTTTTTGGCAATAACAACAAAACCCTTTTTAATTTCCTCAAGTTTTCCGTATGGTTTTGTGCCACCTTGAGGGAATACGCCTAAAGACCAGCTTGTTGTAAAAATATCACGAACTGTTTTAAATGTAGCAATTTCAGGTTTTGTGCGGTCTACAGAGAAGGCACCCAGAGTTTTAATAAGTCCGCTGAATTTTTCTTTATTGTCAAAAAGTTCTTTCTTAGCCATAAAAGCAATAAGCTTTCTAACAGCCAGCGGAACCAGGAACGGATCAAAAATTGAGACGTGATTAGCCGTAAAAATATACTTATCTTTTTTATTCCACTTTGGCAGGTTTTCGCGGCCTGTTATTTCGTAATCGTAAAATATAGAGAAAAACGGAATTACAACTGTATATAAAAAGGTCATATACCACATAGATCTGAAAATATTATATTCAGAGGCATAACGTCTGTTATAATTTCTTTCTTTTTTACTCATTCTCAACTCCAATCTTTTCCACCTCAGCGTCAGGAATATATTTAAATCCGGTCAAATCCTGAATAGATTTTATCCAGGCATCAACCATACCATCAACATCATCACTATAAGGGATAGGTTTGCCAATATTAACAACAATTTTACCGGTAAACGGAATACGTTTAACCTGATCAGTACCGGTAATTCCAACCGGTAGAATAGCGCATTTAGTAATTTTTGCTAACCCGGCAAAACCTCTGGTTACCCCGCGGATTTCCCCGGGAACCCCTCGGGTTCCTTGAGGAAATATACCAAAAACCCAATCGCTTTTTTTAATTTCCATGACTGTTTTTATTGTTGAAGGACCAAGACTTTCACGATTTACAGCAAAAGCTCCCAGCCAGTCAATCCACCAACGCAAAAATTTTATATCAAATAATTCTTTTTTTGCCATAAAAGAAACACTTCTTTTAAAAATTCCTACCATTAACGGAGGATCCAATGTAGAGAGATGATTTGGGCAGACGATGTATGCATTATCTTCCGGAACATTTTCCATACCATGAACTTCCAATCGGTATACCAGTTTGAAACGTATCATATAGAATACTTTACATACAAGAATTTGGAATAATCTGCGCCAATTATTGAATTGTTCATTAGTTCGTTTTGTATAAGATTTTTTTTCTTTCTCTTTTGACATAACTAACATACTCCCTATACGTACTTAAAATACTAACACAAAAACTTGAGAGTTTCAATATAAAGATATGCCAATAAAGGGATTTTTTCTATTATCCTATTCACTTATTTATTTATTTCGTGTATAATAAACACTAACAGAAGGGAGAATAGTATGAAAGAGTGTAAAAAATCGACCAATCAACTTGAAAATGAATTATTTAAACGTGTTTATGATAAAACACCTGATTATATAAAAGAATTAAATTTAATGGATTTTTCCAATGACGGGGAATTCACATTCACCCTAAAAAAAGAACATTTGAAGCCATATGATAAAACAAAAAATCCTGAAGGGTTAAATTTATATGATTGGTTTGCGAACTACTCCAAGGAGGCTAAAGTTTCAACAGCCGGAATAAGAGGGCCGCAAAATATTTTATATCCTCAGGATACAAGATTTCCTATTAACCTTGTTGGTATAGTGCTTGCAACACTTGCAAAAGCTCTTGTTGCAAAAGAAAAATATTCAGGGAAAGAGATTTTAAAAGTTGCAGGAAGAGAAGTCAGATATAATTCAGCACTGTTTCTGGATGCAATAGCAAGGGTTCAGGCTGCGCAAGGGATTAAAACAATTGTCCCTCAGGAAAGAAAAACTATTCCAATCTGGCTTGCCTCTTTTTTGGCTTTCAAACTTGACCTTGTTGGCGGGGAATATATTACTTCAAGCCATGGAATTTCTGTAAAAAATGCAACAAAAGATTTAAATTCGCAAGGTTCACAGTATTTGCCTGAAGAATCTCTTGAGTTTGTCGATAAAATTCAGGAAATCTTTGACGAAACAGAAAAGAATGGCTCTTATGAAATCAAAATTGCAGCAAAAGACAATCCGCTTATTGATGAAAAGATTATGACAAAACTTGATGACGGGGTTGACTTGTATGTTGAATATCTTAAATCAGGTGTTGCAAAAGAAATTAATCTTAATATGATTAAAAACTTTAAGCAAAAAATAGTCATCGAAAATGTTGGCGGATCTGCATACAGAACACTTTCGAGAGTTCTTGATAAACTTAAAATATCGGATAAATTTGTATGGTTTAACATAGAAGAGGATCCTTTTTTCCATTCTATAGGAAAATATGACGAAACACCAAAGGGAGAAAAAGCGTTCTATGATTATTCGGTAGACGCGACAGTTCTTGCAAAACGTAAAAACGGGGAAAAATTTTTCCCGGTAATTGAAACTCTCCACTATGAAGAAAAGTTAAAAAATATGCCATTAGGAACAGCTGTTTTAATTACAGATCCGGATCATGACCGGCTTACAATTACACAAACAGAAAGCATTGAGAGAAAATCTTATCTTGAAGAAAATGGGATTGATTATGTTCAGCTGGATGAAAAGACTCTTCTCTCTGTATTTACAGCAAATCAAGCATTCCTAATGCTAATGGATTTTTGGGCTAAACAGCTTAAAGACGAAAATCTTTGGGATAATCATCCTCGCTTTATGATTAAAACAACGGCGTCAGCGCTTTCCTGGGATGAATGGGCGAAAAAACACGGTGTTAAAGTGGTAAATGTACCTGTAGGTTTCAAAGAAATTGCCAACATTATGAAAAAGGTTGAATTGCAGTTAAAATTACATCCGGGAAAAAATGTTGTTGTTGACGACGTTTTTGGCAATTCAATAAACCTTGGGAAAAATCCACGTCTCCTCTTTGGCGGAGAAGAATCCGGCGGTATGATTATGGGAACAGAAGATTTAATTAAATCACTTGCCGGACGATCTGCTGTTGCAATGAGAGAAAAAAGTGCTACTGAAGCTATTATTGTTGCCTCTGCATTAATTTCCAAGCTTAAAAATATTCCGCTATCTGATTATTTAAAAGAAATTTTCGATAAGGATGAAATTGTCGGACGTTATGATACAAGGGTAGATATTGCTTATTACAACGAATCAGAACCTGACATTAATAAGCTTAAGGAAGCAAAAACAGCCGGAGAAGCCAAAAGAACAAAGAATGATCTGTTCTACTTATCCATGGCTATTGCAGTAAGAGAAGGGCTAATGACTTTGGAAAATGTTAAAGAAGTGCTTAACGACTCTTTTAAAAGCCTTATATTTGACAATCTAAAATCTATAAAATTTGTCGGTGACGGTACTTATCTAGAATTTACCGACAAATATATAGAAATCAGACCATCTGGAACAGATGCAAAAACAAAAGCATACGGAGGCGGTTTAGATAAAAATGTTCTTGAAACATATGCCGGAGCAATGGGGAATTATTCCGGCGACCGGACAGAACTTCACAAAAAATATATTTCAGACAAGTTTTACAATGAATCAAAAGAAAAAGCAATGAATTACTACCTAAAATTTGTCGAAAAGGACGCAAATAATGAACCGTTTGTAATACCTGAATACAAATTCTAAATTTAAAATTCGAAACAAAAACTCTCCAGTAAAGTGGAGAGTTTTTGTTTGAGCGGATATTGTTCCATACATATTACCAAGGATAATCATCTCTGATCTGCCAGCCATCCATTTGGATAAGATACCCGCAATGAAATCCTGTTGCTTTGCATTGATTCAAGACGTAAGTTCTGTTAGCTCTACTTGGGTTAAGCCTGATATGATTATCATCACTAACAGTATAGGATTGATAAAACAAAACTTTCGTGTTTACAACAAAAGGAATACAAAAGAAGAAAACATCTTTTCCTATCTGGTTTTTACCGCTCGGACCATTAATATCGACAACAAAATACAAGCCAGATAACAGCGTTTTACCGTCAGATCCGGTCATAGTAGCAAAAGAAACTATTAAAAGCGATCCGTTTGCAAGCTGAATAATAGGCGGAGCTCCGTCTAAAGGGCCCCAGACGTCACCGTCACGAGTTACTATCGGAGTTTTATATCCATAGTCTGCATAAGTTTTCATTTTACTATCAGAAAATCGAGCACCTTGCAAATACGGTAAAATATATTTTAATATAAATTGGGTACGAATAACCTTTTGACTGTCGAGATTATACTCTTTATTACCTTCAGCGTCCAACCCCCATTCCGTAATATTGCCGTGGTCGGCTTCTGATCGGCGAATCAAATTACTAAAAATATTATATGAATATTTTAACCTTGTTACTGTGAGCTGTTTCTCGTAATTATTTATCAAAGTAGGCAGCGTAAGCGCCGCAACAACACCTATAACACCAAGAGTTATGAGAACTTCAGCAAGAGTAAATCCCAATTGAATAGAGGATCTAGAGTTCACCGAAACGAATTTTACAAAATTAAACTCCAATCTATTTTTGAATACATTCACTAAATTAAACATGTTTGACAGCTTATGCATAAATCCTCCATATCTTATTTTTATTATACTATATTTAATGCCTTATTTTAATATTTGTCAATATACTCTCAGCAACACAAAAACGCATGAGGATTCTCATACGTTCTTCTTAATAATTTATTTTTAAAAGAGAATTTATTTATTTTAATCAAAATATTGGGAAACCCTTGTCCCCCTTGAGGTTCTTTACCCCCCCCCCCCCGTATGCCTTGCTATTATTGGCTTTCCCATGTGTTTATCCTCCTTTTTCTTTTATTATACATTATTTTTCAAGTTTTGCAAGGGGGAGGATAAAAAATTAAATTTTAATGTTGGGCTGAAAGCCCAACCTACATTAACTAAAAAAAATTCGTTTTAAGTCCTTAAAGGATAAATTAAATCTCACGACTCATAGTGCTTTCTTTTTGTGCCTGAGGCACTACATTATGACGCTGCGCTGTCAGGGACGCAAGGGAAATGTTCATGTTGTTGGTGGATAGATCCTTAAACGAGTTCTGAAGGACAGTTAGTGTTATCAAATTTATTTATTTTCCTCTTCTTCAATATGCAGACATCTTTGTAATGCCTGTTTTGCAAAATTTACAGCCTCAAGTTCTTCATAAAAAATATGGCATTCACCTATTTGCGCAGTTACTGAATGTTTTTCTAATTGTTCATGGATTTGGGCATTTTTAATTACTAAAAGTAGTCTGATATGCTGGGATCTAAGCCTGGTAATAATATCTTCCAGCGCAAAAATTGCAGAAATATCAAGTGCAGCTTCCGAATCATATACCAAAATTAAATACTTTGTTCCCAAAATCTCATCAAAATGTGATACAAGCTGGGTTGCAGAACCAAAGAAAAATTGCCCGTTTATGTGAACAACGCGAATTTTATGACTATAACTTTCCTCAATTCCTTTTTCAAAATCTTGAATATCAGGGTCAATAACTTCTTTTTGTACAAGAGTTGTTTGATCCGCAAGCCTTTTTGCATATAATAGAGCCGCCAAAACAATCCCGGCTCCGACAGCTGCTATCAGGTTATAAAATACAGTTAAAACAAAAACAACAAGCAGCACATACAAATCATCACGGGGCGCATATTTAATTACTTTAATAAGTTTAAGATCAAGAATATCATAACCAATTTTTATCAAAATTCCCGCAAGAACAGGAAGAGGAATTTGAGCAACAAAATTTGAAAAAACAGACAAACATAAAATCAATACTATTGCACTAATAATTGAGGCACCTTTTGTTGTTGCCCCGGTTTTAATTGCAGCAACAGTACGCATAGTTGCCGCGGCTCCGGGCAAAGTTCCGGTAAATGAACATAAAATATTTCCTATCCCCTGAGGAATTAACAACTGACGAGCCGGAATATTTGTCTTGGTAATAGAATTACATACCAACCCGGTTAAAAGGGTTTCAGATGACAAGATAATCGCAAGCGTTACCGCATAGTGAAAATATGTTATAAAGTCGTGAAGATTGGTTTTTGGCACAACAATCTCCGGAAATGCCGCGGAAATCTCAGAAATTCTTGATACATGCATACCAAATTTTACAGAAATCAACGTACATAAAATAAGTGCAATTATTTGTGATGGAAGAATTTTATTTATAAATTTTGGGGTAAAGAAAACAATTGCCAGTGTCAATAATCCCAAGCCTAAGGCTTGAATGTTTACAAATTGCAAAGTTAAAAGTAAATTTTTTATGCTTTCTATTGTATTAGAAAAAGGTTCAAGCCCGAAAAGAGGGTTCAGCTGCATGATAATAATTATAGCTCCAACCCCATTCATAAAGCCCGAAATTACCGGATACGGAACATATTTTACTATATCTGAAAGTTTTGTCATTGCAAGTATAATCTGCAATATTCCCGCAATAAAAATTATAAAAATAACAGAACTAATATCCTGGTTTAAAGCATGCATAATAGAGGCAATAACGATTGCAACCGGCCCAGTAATCCCGGAAATCATGGGAACCTTTGACCCAATAATCCCCGCTATAAATGTAAGAATTATTGCGCCCCAAACACCTGCGCCTGCCCCGAAACCTGTTGCAACACCAAAGGCCAGCGCCTGAGGCAATGCAATAATTGCCGCGTTCACCCCGCCAAACAAGTCTCCGGTAAATATACTAAACCACCTTTTAATAACAACTGATTTACTCATAAACTTAATATAACATAAAAGAATACTCCCTCAAATTTTAAAAACATATAAATAATATTTACCGAATTGGCGAATAAAAAAATTATATTAATAAATAAACTTATAAATATGAAAAAAATAAAAGTGAGTAAATATCTTGCTAAAACAATCGAAAAACTTGGAGTAACAGAAGTTTTCGGCGTTCCCGGAGACTACAGTTTCAAGCTTATAGAAGCAGTAGAAAGCAGTAAGACCCTAAACTGGATCGGGTCAACAAATGAACTTAACGCCGGATACTCAGCAGACGGTTATGCAAGAATAAAAGGGGCCGGTGTACTTATAACAACTTACGGAGTAGGAGAGCTTTCCTGTATAAATTCTTTGGCTGGAAGTGCAGCAGAAAATATTCCGATATTGATGTTAGTCGGAATGCCTTCTACAGAAAAAATCTTAAAAAATGAAATTATTCATCATAATTTATTTCCACCCGATTACTGTATATTTACCGATATATTTTCAAAGATTACTGCAAAAGCAGTTATGCTGACAAAAAGTTTAGACATAAACAAAGAAATTGACGAATGTATTGAAGAGCTAAAGAGACGGAAATCTCCGGTATATATTGCGATCCCCCAGGATATATGTGATGTCGAGATAGACGATAATCCATCTGATATTAATATTTTTTCTAATGAAAAAAATCTAATTAAAGCCGCAGACGAAATTATAAAAGCCCTAAATAGTTCCCAAAATCCAATTGCAATAACAGGTAGTCGGATAAGATCTTTAAGCGCCGTTAATAAATTAAAATCCTTTCTTGCAAAATCAAGCATCCCTTTTTGCAGTTTTCTAATGGGTAAAGGCATTATAAATGAAAGCTCTGATAATTATCTGGGGACATTTCTTGGAGAATACGTCGATGATAAACTTTATAAGTTTATTAAAAATTCTGACTGTATAATTTCGATTGGAACAATATTCAGTGATTTTAATTTATTCGGTTATGACCTTAAATCTGATATATGCATATACGAAAACTATTCCGTTGTTAAAAATTGCAGCTATGAAAACATTTCTATGACAGAACTCTTAGACACACTGAACAAAAATATTTTAGAACATAATAAAATTTCTTTTAAAATGCATAAAATATACCCTAAAACAGAATCTCCACGAGACGTTGAACTAACATCTTCATATTTATATGCAAGATTAGAAGAATTTCTCGAATCTAATGACATATTAATAAATGACGTTGGAATCTCAATGTTTGGGATAGCAGCAATGACATTTCCCGACGAATTAAGGTTTGAGAACCAATACTATTGGGCTTCTATAGGATGGGCAACTCCTGCTTTACTTGGGATATGCCTTGCTGATAAAAGCAGACGGGCAATATTAATTACCGGAGAAGGGGCCCATCAATTAACTATTCAGGAACTTTCAAATATAATTTCAAAGAATTTAAACCCAATTATCATCGTACTTAATAATTACGGTTATACTATCGAGAGAACGCTTTCAAAAGATTTTAACGCCAAATACAATAACATAACTTCCTGGAAATATCTTGATATTCCAAACATCTTTGGAGACAGAGTTTTTACCGGGAAAGCTACTACCGAAAAAGAATTAGATGATCTCCTGAAGATTGTAAAAATTGAACAGACTGAAAGAATGTGTTATCTTGAAATTTTTACATCAGCAGACGACATTCCTGATTTCGGGAAATATGCGATTAAGAATTTAAAAAAGAAGTAAAGAAAATACTATTCCTTATGAAAGTTTTTCCATTTAAAGTTAGGATAAGTTCTTCTTATACTTTTCCAATCAACTTCTGTTGTGAATTTATTATTCTTTCGGCCTGCTTCCCAATCTCGGATAAAATCAGCACACGCATGATCAATGAAGTGCAATCTGTCCGCACAAACATAAATATCTTTATCCTCAGGAAGATTATCAAAAATATCTATAAGTTGAGGAAGTTGTAAGAATATAATATTTCCTGACAATTTAACAATTTTCTTATTTTCATTTTCATCTTCAATATAAATATGTACCCTTAACAACTTAAACACGCTTTTGGCAAGAGCAGCCCCGAAACCGATTAAAATCCCTTCAAAAAGATTTGTAAACAGAATTGAAACAAGCGTAATCATATAAATTGCAAATTCACCCTTACTCAAGCGATAAAGTTTTTTTGCTTCCTGCACATCAACAAGCTTATATCCGGTATAAACAAGAATAGCAGCAAGTGCTGCCTGAGGAATATAATTAAGTACCTGCGGGAAGAATGTAACAAAAAGCACAATCCAAAACCCATGCATAATAGTAGAAAATCTTGACTGCGCATCGGCATTAATATTAGCAGCACTTCTAACAATAACACCTGTGATAGGAAGACCTCCGACAAGACCTGATAAAGAATTCCCAATTCCCTGGGCAATAATTTCTTTATTATAATCAGTTTTTGAACGCTCGCACATCTTATCTATTGCATTAGATGTCAAAAGAGTTTCGGCACTGGCAATAAACGTAATAATCAATGCGCTCAGTAAAATTTTCGGAGCAAAAGCAAATTTAAAAGTCTCCAAATTTATTAAGTTTACATTTTTCCAAAAATTTGAACCAACTTCTATATAATTAATTACATCCAAATGAAATATAGCGGCAACAATCGCTGCAAGAATTACCGCAACAAGAGCTGCCGGAATAACCTTAAATTTTTTATTCGGAATATTATTCCAAAGAATAACAGTACCAATTGTCAGAATTCCGATGAAACAAGCGATATGGTGCTGTGAACCATCAAAAGGCAAAACAGAATTATATAAAACTCTTAATAAATCCGAAATATTTTCTATAAAAGTATTCTTAGGCTTGCTATCAAGCATAATATGGAACTGAGAAAGGAAAATTGAAATCCCGATTCCTGCAAGCATACCCTGAATTATTGCGGGAGAAATAGCTCGGAACCATTTGCCAAGTGAAAACAGACCAAATGTTATCTGCATTAACCCGACAATAAAAATAATCATAAAAAGTTTTTCAACACCTTGTGTTGCAATAATATCTGTGATAATTAAGATAAGCCCCGCAGCCGGCCCCGAAACCTGCAAGGAATTTCCGGAAAACGCTCCGACCACAATACCGCCTATAATTGCAGAAATTAAGCCGCTATAAACCGGAAGTCCGCAGGCAATAGAAATTCCTATTGCAAGCGGCATTGCAATTAAAAATACTATAACAGACGCTAATAAGTCTTTCTTCATTGAGGTAAAATTTAATATATTATTCATCATATTCAAATATTATCAGTGAATTGAAAATATAGCAAGTACCTTGTTGAAACTGTTACATTAGCTATATGGCTAAGTTACGGAAATAAATAATCCCAACAGTCCCGGATATTAAAATCTTTAATTATCTAAAAAATCAAAACATAATGACATAAATTTTTCTTTAGCCTCAAGAAACAAATCTTCTGCATGGGAACAATTTTCAAACAGCTCAAATCGTTTAACTCCGCCGGCCAGGTCATAGAGTTTTTTAGTATGCCAGGGAAAAACAGTCGGATCCTTTTCTCCGGCAATAAATAATATCGGACAATCTATCTCTTTGACAATGTCAATTGGCTTAACTTTCTTTTTTGTAATTAAACCAGGTCTTACGGAAATCCATCTTTTAGGCTCAAATTTTTTAAATATAGTAGGCTTCCAGGCCTCTTGTCGCCACATTTGATTTTCAATTCTGCAAAAATCAGAAGGTGCAGATACAGCAATTACTTTGTCTATGTCATTAGCATTTGCTGCATGTATTAGTGTAACCGCAGCCCCAAGGGAAAAACCAAGCAGATATATTTTTCTATATTTACTCTTTGCAAATTCCACAACGCATTTTAAATCCATAGGTTCGTTGCTTGTAAATGTATAAAAACCGCTGCTTTTTCCATGCCCGCGAAAATCCATTGCAATTACATCATAATGCTTGGAAAACTCTTTTGACATAGAATAAAAACTCTTACTATCCTTTGTCATGAACCACCCCGGACATATTATTACAACAGCTTCGGTCTGACCATCAAAATGATTTACGGCAATTGTGACTTTATCATCTGTTTTTAAAAATTTTTCTGTATGCATATAATAATTTTTCTTGTTCTTTAAGGCAAAATAATTATAACATATATTTTTATGATAAAATTTTTACGTTATGAGTATCTTACTTAATCCAATAATCATATCAGTAATTTTACTTTGCATATTGTGTATATGCAGAGTAAATGTACTGCTTGCGATAATAATATCAGCAATTGCAGCCGGTCTTTCGGGCGGAATGCCTATTGAAAAAGTTATGAATACATTTATTTCAGGAATGGGCGGGAACTCTGAAACAGCACTGAGTTATATTCTGCTTGGAACTTTTGCAGCAGCCATGACACATACCGGATTAGCAACAATACTTGCAAAAAAAATTGCAGCAGTGATTAAGGGGCAAAAATATATTTTAATTAGCATAATAACAATAATCGCAATTCTTTCACAAAACCTTATACCGGTTCATATTGCTTTTATTCCAATTTTAATTCCACCGCTGCTGCATGTTATGAACAAACTGGAAATAGACCGGAGAATAATAGCCTGCTCGCTGGCGTTTGGGCTTAAAGCCCCATATATTACAATCCCTGCGGGATTCGGGCTTATATTCCAGGGGCTTATTGCTGAAAATATGACACTTAACGGAATAGAAGTTATGAAAAACGATGTATGGAAATCAACCTGGATTCTTGGGGCCGGAATGTTCATAGGACTTCTAATTGCCGTTTTAATTTCTTACAGAAAACCACGGAAATATCTTGAGAAAAATATTCAGGAAAACCCTCTTGAAAAATCAGATAAAGAGGCATTAAAACTAAATAAAAATCATTACATAACCCTTCTTGGAGCAGTCGCAACACTGATTGTTCAGCTGATTACAAAATCACTTCCGCTTGGAGCACTTGTGGGCTTGGGAATAGTCTTTGGCGGCGGAGCCGTAAGCCATAAAAAAATGGACACTCTTATCAATGAAGGCATTGGAATAATGGGTTATGTTGCGTTTGTCATGCTTGTTGCCGCCGGATTTGCAATGGTTTTACAGCAAACCGGAGGTATTGAAGAACTTGTTAATGCAATTATGCCTCTTATGCAAAACAGCAAATTTTTAACAGTAAGTTTAATGTTATTAATAGGATTGTTTATAACAATGGGCATAGGAACTTCTTTTGGAACAATTCCTATTCTTGCAGTTTTATTTGTACCGGTATGCTCTAAAATCGGACTTTCCACATCTGCCGCAATTGTAATACTTGCCTCAGCAGCCGCGCTTGGAGATGCAGGATCCCCTGCCTCTGATACCACTCTCGGGCCGACGGCCGGACTGAATGCTGATGGTCAACATAACCATATTACAGACACTTGTATTCCAACCTTTTTACATTTTAATATCCCTTTAATTATTTTTGCACTGGTTGCCGCTTACATCTTTTAAATCGGTCGGTTTAATATAGAAAATTTTTCCCGGTACATAAAGGATTTTTGTTTATTTTTTGTGTTAAAATATTTGTGTAAGGAGAGTATATATGTATACTATAAAAGAAGTTGCGGATAAAATGGATATTTCCGAACACACTCTTAGGTTTTGGGCAAAAAGCGGACTATTTCCGTTTGTAAAAAGAGATTCAAATAATATCAGAAAATTTTCGGAAAATGATTTAGAATGGGTGAAAATCGTTAAATGCCTAAGATCAGTTGGAACTGAAAATAAAAAAATTAAAAGATATATTGACTTATGCATAGTCGGAGATTCGACAATCTCTGAAAGATACGGAATAATTCATGCAACAAAATTAAAAGCCCAACAGCAGATGAAAGAAATACAAAAGCAGCTTGATATGCTGGAATTCAAAGAAACATTCTACAAAAACCTTATAAAAAACAACTTAAAGGATACCTGGAATCCTATGAATAAAATTCAGGAAGAAGAAACAGCGGTTTAAATCATCATCCGGAGACAAATGCCAATAACAACAGCAGTAAAACCAAACGTAAAACAACAGGAATGCATAGATAATATTGCAGGGAAATATCTGGTTCTGGCAGGCCCAGGAACCGGAAAAACCTTTACGGTTGTGCAGCGTATAAAAAATATGATTGAACATGGAATTGAACCTGAAAAAATTCTATGCCTGACATTTACTGAAGCCGCCGCAAATGAGATGCTGGCTCGTCTGGAAAAAGAACTTGATAAAATTTCAACCGGTGTTAACATCTATACTTATCATGGATTTTGCTATGAAATTATCGAAAATAATACTGAGGATTTCGAACTGCCTGATAATATGAAAATTATCTCCGACGCAGTCTCACGCGCTTTTATCAAAGAGTGCATTGATGAGATTAAACCTAAAGCTTTCCGTACTGAAAAAAATGATCCGTATTACTATATTGATATAATTAAAAGACAAATTGAAGAAATAAAAAAATACAGACTCAGCAAAGAAGATTATTTCTATAACCTTGATCATAATCCCGACTGGAAACCGAAACTTTCAGCAATGAAAACAGACCTTGAAGAAAAACTGAAACAAGGCAAAACCAAAGTAAAAACTCTTGAGGGAAATATTTTATCTCTGGAAAAAGAAATTGCAAAAGCCATTGAACTTTGGGATTTTTACGAATTATATGCAGATAAGATGCAGAAAAACAAATATATAGACTTCAACGATATGATATCGCTTGTTCTGGGAAAATTTGAAAATAATGCTGCGTTTCTGGAAAAAATTGCCAACAAATATGATTATATTCTTGTGGACGAATACCAGGACACAAACAAGTCCCAAAATGATATAGTATTTAATCTTGCAAAAGCAATACGGAGTGAAAATGTTTTTGTTGTAGGTGATGACGATCAGATCATCTATACTTTTCAGGGGGCAAAACTTGACACGATTGAAAAATTTTTGACAGAATTTCCTGATACGAAAGTTATATGTCTTACCGAGAACATGCGCTCAACCCAAACAATTCTTGACACTTCAAGAGAAATCTGTAAACAGGATTACAGAAGACTGGAATCTAACGAGAAATTTAAAAAATATAATATTAATAAACAGTTAATTTCTAAAAATGAGCGTCTTTTGTCAAAAGATAAACCGGTCAGATGTTATAAATACGCAGACAGCCTTCAGGAATATACCGAAATAGTTAACGAAATTGATGAGCTTATTCAATCATCAGATTGTCCTTGCGATGAGAATGGTGAAAAAAAATTATCAGAAATTGCAATATTATCCCGTACTAATGCCGAATTGGAAACTTTTGCCCAAATGCTTAAGGACAGAAATATTCCGTTTGAATTAAAAGAAGGTAAAAATATTTTTACAATTAAATCGTCAATTGTTCTATATTTTTACATGCAAATGCTGGTTAATCCGGAGCTTCATTCAGATAAAATATTTAAACTGCTGCTTGCAAAGCCTTTCAGCATTAATCCTAAAGATTACGAAAAGCTCTACAACGAATCTTCAAGACATAAGTCTTTTATTCAAACTTTGAATGAAATAAATAAAAATGATTTTATTGAACCTGATAAAATCAATGAATTTATAAATACTTTTAATTATTTATCGGAATACAAAGCAAATGAAAGCTTAAAAAACACAGTACTTGAAATCGGGGCAAAAACAGGAATTTTTCACTATTACCTCAATTCCGGAATAAATAAAACAGAAAATATTGCAGGACTGAAAAAAATCATTGATGAGGCTGCTGCTTTTTCAGAAGTTAATAAGACCAAAGGGCTTGAGGACTTTGTAGACTATCTGGATATAGCACTTGCCGATGATATTGAAATAAAAACCGATAAAGCACCGGTTCCGTTAAATGCTGTTCAGCTTTCAACTTATTATTCAGCCAAAGGCCGGGAGTTTGAATATGTTTATATGCCGGGACTTCTAAGCGAAAAATGGGAAAGTGACACCAAAAGTTTAAGGCCAAAAATTCCGCTGTCTCCGGCAGATTATAAAGACGAATCCGAATTAAAAGAGATGAAAAGATCCGACCGGATTAAGGTAATGTACGTTGGGATGACGCGTGCCAAGCATACTTTAAGACTTTCTTATCCCGAAAAAGTAAACGGTAAATTGAAAAAGCCAAGCGAGTTTATTGTAAACATACAGACAATGCTGGAAAGGGAAAAACAACCGTTTACATATGACGAAAATTCCTTCTGGGAAGAGATAAACAGATCAATAATAAAACGTGATTATGACTATGAAAAAGAGTTTTGTGCACTTGTTGACAACATACTCAAAACTAAATCATTCTCCCCGACATCAGTAAACACATATTTAAAATGCCCGCGCCAGTATTTATATAATTACATACTGAATTTAAGTTCAAAAAGCGGGAATTCTGATAATGCAAATTATGGTACAGCAGTTCATAACGCCTGTGAATTTGCAGTAAACTTTGCAAAAGAAAACCAGAAATATCCGGATAAGCAGGAATTTATTAACAGGTTTAAAACAGAACTTTCAAACCTGCCGCTTTCAAGCTATGAACAAAGAGAAATTCTGGAACAAAGAGGAGAAAAAGCGTTAAGTGAATATTATGTTCAACTCTCCTCAACCCCGGTTTCAATGCTATATTCTGCTGAAGAAAAAGTTACTCTTGAAATAGACGGCGTAAAATTTAAAGGATATATTGACAGAATAGACCAAAATCCGGACGGATCTTATACAATTTATGATTATAAAACCGGAAAAGCCAAATCCGATAAAATTATTTGTCCTGACGGAGAACACGAGGATTATTATAATCAAATAGGGTTATACAAATATTACTATGAAAAAGCAACCGGGAACAAGGTTAAGGAAACAACATTTATATTCCCGGAAGATTTTACCAAAAATTTAACACTTGATTTAACCACAGAAGACTGTGAAGCAATTGAAAACCGGTTTAAACAAGCGATTGCAGACATAAAATCCTACAAATTCAAACCATCCTATGATAAAAATGCATGCAAATATTGCCAATATAAGGAATTTTGCTGTTTGGAAACCGTTTAATCAAACAGCGCTTTTACTCCGATATCATACAAGTGCCAGCCACCGTCAAAATACTTTTACACAGTAGAATTTTCTGAGTAAATGCCGCTGCAGCATTATTTATCGCGGAAATTTCGCTCTACTGTCCATTCACTAACAGTTATTCCGAGCATATATCATGCCGGTATTTCATACCTTCAAAATATATTTCATCAATATTGTCATACAATAGTTCTTTGGCTCTTGTGAAAGTTGAGCCGGTTTGGGTTACAACAAGAGTTCTACCCTTATTCGTCAAATATTCCAGATAGTTATTCCGTGTTGTATTGAAATGCCCGACATCTGTAGTGTCATCCACAAGCTCAAGCCCCGTTATAACAGAATTACTTTTCCTTGCAAAAAGTACGCACGATAAAGTACAAATATTTTTAATAGGGATTTCGTCATAATCATCAGCAAAAGACCCGTTTGCGCAAGCCTCTATAACAGAATACAAGTCCGCCCCAACGGAACTAATGACAGCCTGGGCATCATGTTCTTTCAAAAACGGCACAAACCCGGTTACAACATAATTATCAAAACTTTTTAAAACGCATTCAACCCCCAAAATTCCAAGATAAGGTTTCTCACGCTTTTGTAAGGAGACAAGAATATTTTCGACAACATTTTCCATAAGATGTCCAACAATATCAAATGACACCTTGTAATCCGGCACAAATGCTCCAGAGCCCCTGGTAAATAATCCGGCCTCACCATCTTCCTGAAATTTGTAATCACCCACAACAGCCAGCGGCAAAGCCTGATAACCGTCCGTAATTACATAAAAAGTGAATGGATGGCCGTAAACATACTCTTCAATAACTGCTTTTTCCCGATCCCGCAAAAATATATCCGAAATACAAATTTTAGAATGCTCTACCCCTGAACAAACAGATCTGATAGAATTTTCATTGTCCTCGTCTGTTGTAATAAGAATTGGCATAGGAGAAGCCTTTACATAATCGATTGCCATCTGCTGCTTTTCAAAAATCCCGAACTTAGGAGTCGGAATTCTCAGTTTATAAAGGAATTTTTTTGCAGCCTCTCTATAGATTGCAAAATTTGCACTATCTGCACCAGGAGCAAAAATTAATTGTGAATTTGCACTGAAAAATCCTGCAATATCAGCCTTAATTGCCTCAGTAGAACTTGCAATCGTAAGATCAATATCATTTTTTATAGCAAATTCCAACAATTCCTGAACAGCGTTTTCACGAATATCAACGCGTTTTGAAAATTCTTCTACCGCAAAATTCCCGGGAGCTGTAAAAATTGTTTCAATATCAGGATTTTTTGATAAGTATTTTGCAACAGCATATTCTTTTGCCGATGAACCGACTATTAAAACTTTCTTCTTCTTACAATCCATAAACTGATTTTAGCATAGTTTAGGCGATTGAGCAAGAAATTTTACAGAAAAACTATGAGCCGAATAAATTTAACTGTGGTACATCAATCTCCGGCACATCGGTATTTTTCTTACGTGTTGATAAATTGTTAGAAAAATCTTTCTGCATACGGCTCATCAAATCCTGGGAGCGTTTTACAACAGAGGACGGAAGTCCGGCCATTTTCGCGACCTGAATACCATAACTTTTACTTGCCCCGCCTTGTACTATTTTTCTTAAAAATTGAATTTCACCGTTTTCTTCTGCAACGGTAATTCTGTAGTTTTTAATTTGCGGATAAGTTTTTGTCATCACATTAAGTTCATGATAATGTGTTGCAAATATGCATCGTGCCTTAATCTTGGTTGCAATATACTCAGCAACAGCCCACGCAATAGCAACTCCGTCATATGTACTTGTGCCTCTTCCTATCTCATCCAAAAGGATAAAACTTCTCTCTGTAGCAGAATTAAGGATATATGATGTTTCAACCATCTCAACCATAAATGTTGACTGCCCAAGAGTTAAATCATCCGACGCCCCGACACGGGTGAACACTTTATCAACCACACCAAGCTTCACATAATCCGCCGGAACCCATGAGCCAATTTGCGCAAGTAATACAATTAATGCATTTTGTCTCATATAAGTCGACTTACCGGCCATATTAGGCCCGGTCAGAATCATAAACTGTGTAGAATCAACGGATTTGCTCTTAAGTTCCAAATCATTAGAAACATACTCTCCAAGCGGAAGAATTTTTTCCAACACCGGATGGCGGCCGTTTCTTACAATAAAGTCATCTGATTCATCAACTTCCGGACGGCAATAATTATTTTCAACCGCGACTTCTGCAAGAGACGAATAAACATCGGCCTTAGAAACACATTCCGCAATTTCACGAATTTTTGAAACAAACTCTTTGGAATATTCTCTAAAATCAGTAAACAGTCTGTATTCAAGCTCAGTCGATTTAAATTTAGCAGACAAAACATCATCTTCATGTTTCTTCAACTCGTCGGTAATATATCTTTCTCCGTTGGAAATAGTCTGTTTTCTGACATAATTAGCAGGAACAAGTCCTAAATTTGAATTAGTAACTTCAATAAAATAACCAAATACTTTATTATAAGACACCTTTAAATTTTTGATACCGGTTTTCTCTCTCTCTTCAGTTTCAAAATTCCTAATCCAGATTTCACCTCCGGTGAGCAAATCCCTGAAATAATCAAGTTCACCGCTAACGCCATCTTTAATAATACCGCCTTCTTTAATAACAATCGGTGGATTTTCGTTAAGTGTCCTGTCAATTAAGTTTGCGTAATCAACAATTTCATCCTTGTATACTTCAATTCCCGCGAACGGATTATATTCCAGCCCTCTTGAAATTTCAAGCAAATCCGGCAAAACTTGCAGAGAATCTTTAAGGCTTAAATAATCTCTTGGAGAGGCCGAACCGTTACTCATTCTTGTTGCCAGTCTTTGTATATCATAAATTTTTTCAAGGGCGTCAACAAGATTTTTTCTAACAGAAACATTTTCAACAAGTTCGCTTATTGCATTTTGTCTCATGATGATAGATTTGACATCCTTTAAAGGCTGACAAATCCAGTTTTTTAGCAACCTTGCCCCCATGTTAGTTTTTGTTTTATCAACTGCCCATAAAAGAGAACCGTACTTGTTTTTTTCACGTAAAGTTTCAGTAAGTTCCAAGTTTTTCCTTGTACTTCCGTCCAGAATCATAAACTCTGAAAGTTCATAAGTCTCAATTCTCTCAAACTTAGGGACATTATCTTTTAATGTTTCCCAGACATAAGCAAGCAGAGCCCCTCCGGCACGAAATCCAAGTTTATATTTAGAAAACCCGAAAGCTTCAAGACTTGAAGTTTCAAAAACCGCTTTTAAATTATTTTCTGCAAACCCCTGATCAAAAACATTAGAAGGAATTTTTGAGCAATTATAAAGTTTTTGGATATTTTCCGGTAAATCAATTTTCTGTTCCGGGACAATTTGGAAAGGCATAATTTTCTGATTAACAGCCGGGGCGACAATTTCAACCGGGAGAATTCTTGCTAGTTCTCCCATAAGAAGGTTCAAAGGCGCCTGAGTAACTTTAAATTCCCCGGTCGATATATCAGCGTAAGCAAAACCGTAATTATCACTACGTTCATCCTTAAACATTGCGCAAATATAGTTATTAGAAGTTTGTTTAAGGAAGTCACTCTCCGTTAAGGTACCAGCTGTTACTACCCTTGTAACGCCCCTTTTAACCAGTCCCTTAGCAAATTTAGGATCTTCAAGCTGATCGCATATTGCGACACGGATATTTTTTTCAACAAGTTTTTCAAGATAAGAGTTAACAGCCTTAACCGGAATTCCGGCAAGCGGTACTCTCCCGTATGTAGCGCCCGCATCACGGCCAGTTAAAGTAAGCTCCAGTTCTTTTGATAATATTACGGCATCTTCAAAAAAAGTTTCGTAAAAATCACCAAGGCGATACAGCAAAACAGCATCAGGATTTTGACGCTTAATCTGTAAATACTGCTGCATTACAGGCGTTAACTTTTC
The DNA here is from genome assembly GCA_944325075.1 of Candidatus Gastranaerophilales bacterium. Taxonomy (GTDB): domain Bacteria; phylum Cyanobacteriota; class Vampirovibrionia; order Gastranaerophilales; family Gastranaerophilaceae; genus UBA1221. Next base: position 24,919 of record CALUYU010000008.1, on the reverse strand, counting down.
CATTTCCAGATCTTGAGTATGAATATTATTGATTTCGTTCTTTGTCATAGCTATAATAAGATTATATCATGAACTGAGGTTTTGCAATATGGGTTGTTTAAAAAATTTATTTAAAGCTATAATTTTAGCTCTCGCAATAGTGGGCTTTCTCTCTATTGGCGGGAAAGAATGGGTTACAAATTTAATTGATAAATATCTTCACATAAGCAACGAAAATATTATGCAGAAGGCGCAAAAAGTCGGAGATTTTTCTCAGATCAACGAGGAATACCAGCTGGAAAAAGCTACAGGCATGCTTGGATACAACGGGGTAATGGCTGAGCATAAAGCAACCGGACAAAAGATGGTTGTGGTTGATGCAAACAATAAACCTCTTTTAACAAGAGAGGATATAACTTCCGGGAATATTGAACCTAAACTTAAATCTACATTGGGAAAAATTAAATATCAGGCAATAGGGCTGGAAGAATTTGCTGTTATAAAGCATGGTGAAATGTATTCTTTTGGGAATTCGGTTCCATATGTAAGATTTAAGGCTAAAATATCAAGATTTCCTGTTGGAGAAGTCGGAGGCGTCATTGCAGTTGCAAAAAATAAAGATGGAGAAGACAGGCTGCTTATCTCTGCAAATGAGAATTCTAAATACTCTCAGTTACTCGCAGAAGAATTTTTCAAAAATATTAAATAAAATATTTACAATTTAATATATAGATGATATACTTATAAAGTAAATGTCTGGGTGGCGGAATTGGTAGACGCGCACGATTCAGGTTCGTGTGGAGTGATCCTTGAGGGTTCGACCCCCTTCCCGGACATTTATTTTTATACTATCTTGAGAATATCCCTTCTTGTAACTATACCAATAATTTTGTCTGCTTTATCTTTCACAATTGCCCATTCTGTATTGTTTAAATGGAGTCTGTAATAGAGAATTTAAAGGTTCGTTTCAGGGGCAACTGTTACCGGAAAGGGGTTCATAATTTTTTTTTTTCACTCAATATTATCTTCAGGGCGCTGAATAAGGACGTCCTCAGTATCCGGTTTTTATAATAAAACTCTTTGTCTTATTCATTATAATTAAATTATCACTGATTTAACCAATAAAATAATAATACAAAAGACAAATTTCTGTAAAGATTAATACCTTGCCTTACACGCCGGCACAATCCTTAAAACAAAATTAAAAACCCAAACGGGAAATTTTATATATATATTAAGCCTCTACCGGACACCAATGGTTCTGAATACATTCAAGAATAACAGCTGCATATTCTTCATGTTTCCCATAGAAAATATGCGATGAATTTGGTACTACAATAACCTGATTATCTTCCGGATGTTTGCAATAAGAATTTATTTTTTCCATAAAACCTCTTGGATCCCCTCCGGCCATGCTGTCTCTCCCGCCAATAACAAAGGAACCGTTAATTTTTATTGAATGTAAAGAAGACGTTTCACCATCATTGCTTATAACAGGACAATTCTTCAGATTATATGCATTATAAAATCCCAAAACAGTTTCCGCGCACATTGGAGAAAAACCACCGAACAAAAACGGCAGAATATCTTTTCCTCTGCCTTCTTCTACAAATTTCTTTGCAGTCTCAAGGCATAAATTAACATTTGGCATAACCTTCCACCAATAACCCAAATCAATAGGCGCTGTTACTATAAAATAATCAACAAAGTTATCAGCAGTATTGCCCAAATAATTAATAATTTTGTTTGAACCCAATGAATGTCCGGCAAGAACAATATTTTTGAACCCAAAATCTTTTGCATACTTAACATAAGATTCAACATCTTCATAAACAAGACTAAAATCATCGTATACAACTCCGGTATACCGTTGTTTTCCGGTTGAAAAATCCGAATAAGCGATCATTGAGAAAGCATCCATTGCATGTCCTGCTATAAATGCAATATTATTTGCACTTAGCAATTCTCCGGCAGCAGGCAGCAAGTCATTTTGGAATACATTACTACAAATTCCGCTCATCATTATAACAACAGTATCCATAGTGTTATCTCCCCACATTGCGCCTTTCAGCTCAAGACCGCGGGGGGTATTAACTCTTATTATCTCCATAGGGTTCTCCTTTATTAATTATCATAAATTATCTTTCATAAATCAAAATTGTTTATATATATTATTATTTATCATTTACCTAAAATAGCAAATACTTATATTACATAATTAAAAATACTTGACAGGCATAATTTAAAAATTTAAAATTATTCTAAAAGGGAGTAAAAATGGAACTTAGGGTATTAAGATATTTTCTAACGGTTGCAAGGGAAGGCAGCATAACAGCAGCGGCAAATGCTCTCCATCTAACGCAGCCAACACTTTCACGACAGCTTCAGGATCTTGAAAAAGAACTAAAGCAAAAACTCCTTATTCGGGGAAAATATAAAATAAAACTAACTCCGGAAGGTATGATTTTAAGGAAACGGGCAGAAGAAATAGTTGAACTTGTAGAAAAAACAGAGGAAGAATTCAACTCCATAAGTGAGATAATAGCCGGAGATATTTACATAGGCTGCGGGGAAACAGATTCTATGAAATATGTGGCAGAAGTTATGAAAAACATTCAAAATGACTACCCCGATATAAAGTTCCACATATACAGCGGAAACGCTGAAGATGTAACCGAAAAACTTGATAAAGGACTTTTGGATTTCGGAATTTTAATCCAACCAATAGACTTGTCTAAATACGACCATATAACAATGCCGCAAAAAGATGTTTGGGGAGTTATTATGCGTAAAGACAGTCCGCTCGCGAAAAAAGAAGTAATAAAACTTGAGGATTTAGTTAAAGTTCCGCTGATAGCCTCAAGGCAAATGTCAAAGAAATATTCGGCAGACAGCGGATTTTTGGATTGGTTTGGGGAAGAGTTTGATAAATTGAATATAAAAGCGACTTATAATCTTGTATATAACGCGGCTATTATGGTAGAATCAGGCATTGGTTATGCGGTAAGCCTCGATAAACTTATTAAAGAATCCGGCGGCACTAATCTTTGTTTCCGCCCGCTCTCACCAAAACTTGAGTCCGGACTTGATATTGTCTGGAAAAAGTCACAGATATTTTCACCTGCTGCAAAATTATTCTTAGAAAAACTTTACGATAAATTTGACAAAAAATTGTAAATTAGAAAAAATATCTTCTTGACTTAGAGTAACTCTTAAGTGTTAAAATTTTATTATATTAATTTTATTAATGAAAAGGGGAATAATTATATGAAAAAGATACTTAAAACACTAATATTATTATGCAGCTTTATTTTTTGCATATTTTCACCGGCTTTTGCCAAACAAACAGATCTTCCGGATAACATTAAGGAAATGCTTATAAAACAGCTTGAAACAGCTACATTAGTGATCTATAAAGACAAAGGAATTAAAACCTACAATGAACATAATTTAGACCCTTTATTAATATACCTGGAAGACAATAATTTTGAAGGAACATATATTTTTGATAAAGTTGTAGGACGTGCGGCCGCATATCTTTATGTATACGGAGGTGCAGACTATGTGTATGCAAACACAATCTCAAAACCGGCTATTGAAATTTTAAAAAAAAATCATATCAAGTATGAAGCCAAAAACATTGTAAAAGAAATTCAGAATAAAACAAACTCAGGCCTATGCCCGTTTGAAGAGTTAACAAAAAATGCAGTAAATGCGACTGAAGCATACGGTCTGATTTATAAAAAAATGCATCCTGATACTTCAATTGTATATTTCACTCCGGAAATAACATCTTCCGGTCTTGTTGAAATATATAAGACTTTAAACAAAGAATTACCAGGTAACAGCCGTAAAACTCCATTCAGGCGAACCTGGCGGACATAATTTTCTCCAGCCGGAATTTATAAAAGACCTGGTAAAATACGTTGACGGAACAATCGTTGAATGCAACACAGCTTATGAAGGAAGAAGAAATACCACTGAAGAGCACAAAAAAGCAATAAAAGAACACGGATTTGATAAAATTGCAAATGTAGATATAATGGATTCCGAGGGCCAGATGGAACTTCCGGTACCTTCAGGGAAACAAATCAAAGTCAATTATGTAGGGTCACATCTTAAAAATTATGACTCTATGCTTGTGCTTTCCCACTTTAAAGGGCATCAGATGGGCGGTTTTGGAGGAGCACTTAAGAATTTATCCATAGGTGTTGCCTCTTCATACGGGAAAGCATACATCCACGGAGCAGGCGAACCCGAAAAAATATGGACATGTGAACAGGATAAATTTTTAGAAGCAATGGCTGACGCGGATAAGTCGGTTATGGACTATTTTGATGGGAAAATTACATTTATTAACGTTATGAATAACATGTCAATCGACTGTGACTGCAACAACAATCCTACAAAACCGGAAATCGCTGATATCGGAATACTTGCCTCCGATGATCCGGTTGCACTTGATCAGGCATGCGTTGATCTTGTATACCAGGCAGATGATAAAGGGAAAGCCTCTTTAATAAAACGAATTGAAGAAAAACACGGAATACACACTGTTGAAGCTGCTGCTGATTTAGGTGTCGGAGTTCGGAAATATAAGCTTATTAAAATAAAATAATTCTTATATGAGAGAATAAGATAATAATTTAGCAGAATTTGACTTTTAAAAATTTCAAAAATCTTGAATAATATAAAGTAGAACAAATTTAAAATTGAGGAAGATAATCTATGAAAAAAACATTAATTTATGCTTTAATTATAGTAATTTTAGCAATTTTAGGACTGTTATGTTACGTGATCTATTCTAATATTCAAGGCGGAAAGGAGATAGATATGGGTGATAAGAAAATTTTAATTGCATACTATTCATATAACGGCAATACGAGAGCAGTAGCAGAAAAGATTCAAAATCTTACAAACGGTGACTTATTTGAAATAAAGCCTAAAAAAGAATATTCAAAAGATTACAATGAAGTTGTATCACTTGCCGAGGAAGAAAAACAAAAAGATATAAGACCGGAACTTGTTGATAACGGGAATGTAAAAGATTATGATATAATTTTTGTGGGTACACCTGTTTGGTGGTACACAATGGCCGGTCCGGTTAAAACATTCTTGAGCAAAAATGATTTCAGCGGGAAAATAATAGTTCCTTTCTGCACACACGGCGGCGGCGGTGCCTCTGCAACTTACACTGATATGCAAAATCTTGCAAAAGGCGCAACTGTAACTGAAGGTTATACAACTTATGAAGATTCTGCAAAAGAAAGTGAAATAAGAGCCTGGATAAACAAATTGAAATTGTAATCCACACGGATTGACATAGAGTTACTATTAAAAATGAGGGATTTAAATGAAACGACGAGAATTTATAATAAACTCAGCACTGGCCTTAGGCGGAGCTGCATTGCTTACCGGCTGCGGGAAAAAAGAAGTTAAGAAAGTTGAAAAACAAGTAATCAAAAGAAAATTTGACAATCTTGAAATCCCGCTGATTGCGCTTGGATGCATGAGATTACCTATGCGCAACGGTGAAATTGATATGGTTGAACTTGACAAAATGGTTGAGTACGCAATGGAACACGGTGCGAACTATTTTGATACTGCTTACATGTATGTTGAAGGCAAATCTGAAAATGCCATTGGAGAAATTTTGAAAAAATATCCGCGCGAAAGCTTTTTCCTAACGGATAAAAACCCTGCATATCTTGTAAATTCACCGGAAGATGTCCATAAAATTTTTAACGAACAGCTGAAAAAGTGCCAAGTCGACTATTTCGATAACTACATGGTTCATAATATAAATGTAAATACTATAAAAAATTACCGCGACAACGATATGTACGGTGAGCTTCTGAAACTAAAAAAAGAAGGGAAAATTAAACACCTTGGATTTTCATTCCATGGTGATCCGGACATGTTAAGAGAAGTAATTAACGAGCATAAGTGGGATTTCTGCCAGCTCCAGATTAACTACCTTGACTGGGAAGTAATTAACGGAAAAGAATTATACGAAATCGCTGATGAGGCTAAAGTTCCAGTAATTGTAATGGAACCTCTGAGAGGAGGCGGACTATGCAACCTTCCGGAAAAAGCAGCGGCAAAACTTAAAGAAGATTGCCCTGATGATACACAAGCCTCATTCGGCCTGCGATGGGTTACAAGTAAAAAAAGAGTTTTCACTATCTTGAGCGGAATGAGCAACCTTCAGCAGCTAAAAGAAAATATTGACACATTCACAAATTTCAGAGAATTTACAGAGGCTGAAGAAAAAACAGCTAAAGAAGTTGCCCAGATTATTCAGTCTCAAGGCGCAATAAACTGTACAGCATGCAGATATTGTATGGAAGTTTGCCCGCGAGGAATTAACATTCCGGCAATATTCGGACTGTATAACGTTTACAAATCTAACGGCAACGGTTTTATGTTCGGTGTAAACTATAAAGCCCTGAAAGAAAATGAACGGGCTGACAAATGTATTAACTGTCATTTGTGTTCAAAAAATTGCCCGCAGGGACTCGATATTCCTGCACTGCTTAAAAAAGTTGACGAAACAGTTAAGGAAGTAGGAGACAAAAGATAGGTTAAATAATGAAAAATAAATTATTGTATAGGATAAGATTATCAGCAGCCATAATAATATTTATTTTAGCAGTTTTGAGAATTACCGGGATATTTTATCCTGTACGAATTTTAGACATACAGTTTTTACCACTGTTTCAAAGAGTTATAACGGATTTTTCCGTAACAGCATTAATCTTATTTTTATTCATTGCCCTCCTGACTTTTATATGCGGAAGAGTATACTGCTCTTTGATTTGTCCATTTGGAATACTCCAGGAGCTGTTAGGATTTATAAAGGGACTGTTTGTTAAAAATAAATGCCGCCGTCAGGTAAATTTTCCTTTAAAATATTTTATATCAGCAATTGTCTGGGGAATTTTCTTCGCCGGAACAGCAGTTGCAATACGATACATAGATCCTTATACAATATTTGGTTCGGCTTTTTCCATTTCTGTAGCCGGACTTATTGTGCTTGCGGCGGTTATAGCAGCGGTAATCTTTAAAGATAGAATCTTCTGTACAAACTTTTGCCCAGTCGGGACTGTACTTGGATTAATCTCAAAAATATCATTAAATAAGATTTATATGTCTGATGAATGTGTATCTTGCGGGCTGTGTGAGAGAAACTGCCCTGCCGGATGCATTAATTCCAAAGAAAAAAACGTTGATAATGAAACTTGTATAAAATGTTTAAAATGTATAACTCTTTGTCCTAAGAATGCCTTAAAATACGGAATAAAGCCAAAGGGAAGCGTAAAATTCAACCCGGAAAGACGCCAAATAATTATTGCCTCAACAGCAGCAGCATTGCTGGGAATAATGGTTAAAGCAGGATTGGAATTAAAAGACAAAATTAGCGAAAAGATAAAAGATGTAATATTACCTGCGGGCGCCGGAAATAAAGAACGGTTTCTCAATAAATGCTTAAATTGCAATTTATGTGTAGAAAACTGTCCTAATAAAATTATTGCAAAAGCAGATGAGAATTACGGTGTTGTACATATTGACTACTCAAAAGGAGCATGTAAATATGACTGCAATAAATGTTCGGAAGTCTGCCCAAGCGGTGCGATAAAAAAACTTTCTCTTGAAGAAAAACAAAAAACAAGAATTGCAATGGCAATGATAAATGAGGACAAATGTACTCATTGCGGAGTATGCTCAGAAGTCTGCCCTGTACATGCTATAATTAAATCTGATGATAAAACACCGATACTTAATGCCTCAAAGTGCATAGGCTGCGGCGCTTGCAAAAATGCCTGCCACTTTGGAGCCATTGAGGTTTTCGGAGTAAACGAGCAAAGAACATTATAAAATAAAAGGAGAACATAAAAAATGTCACTTGGTTTTACTGAAATATTACTGATATTAGTGGTAATTCTGCTGCTTTTCGGCGGGAAAAGAATTCCGGAAATTGCAAGAGCACTCGGAAGAGCATCTTATGAATATAAAAAAGCAAAAAATATTCTAAAAGATGAGGCAAAAGGTTTAAAAGAAGCTCTTGAAGATTCTATGGATAAACCTGAAGAATATGATCCGTCAAAGGATAAGGAGCGTCCGGAAAATTAATTATGTGTGAAGAAAATAACGAGAGTTTAATTTCACATCTTGAAGCTTTAAGACAAACTCTGTTGAAATGCATCATTTCATTATGTGTTGTGTTTCCGTTTGTATTTTTTGCGGCCCCTGCTGTTTTAAATTGGGTTATAGACATAATTCTAAACGGTACCGGAATTAAGCTAAACTATTTTTCACCAATGGAAGTATTTATTGTTCAAATAAAAACGGCTTTCATTCTTGATCTGGTTGTGTGCTTTCCTTATATTGCAAAAAAAATATGGGATTTTATACTTCCGGCATTATACGATAATGAAAAAAAATTTATAAAATCCTTAGTAACAATATCAAGCCTGCTTTTTATAAGCGGAGTGTTATTTTGCCTTTTTATAATGCTGCCGTTCGTAATAAAATTCGGACTAAGTTTTTCAGGAGAAAATATAAATGCAATGTTTAATATATCCAATATAGTAAATCTTGCATTAATAATGTCATTATCTTTTGGGGTAATGTTTCAAATGCCGCTTGTAACCCATGCTTTAATAAAATCAGGGCTTGTCTCATATGAAACAATAAGCGACAAAAGACCTTACGTAATAGTAATTATATTGATAATTGCGGGAATACTAACGCCTCCGGATGTAATAAGCCAAATTACGCTCGGGCTGCCAACATATCTTTTATTTGAACTTGGACTTTTATGTTCAAAAAAGAACAAAAATTCTTGACTGATAGTTGCTATCAAGGAGTAAAATAAACATATGCCAAAAAATGAAAAATACATAGACATAGATTTTGCAAAATTAGATATAGAAAGAGTTAAACGCAGAGGCGCCTCTGAGGCGGTTTTTTGTGAATGCAAAACTGATGAGCAGCTGATAAAAATTTTTTCTGAATTTAAAAAACACGGACAAAATGTTATTGGAACAAGAGTATCCTCCCATCAGGCCAAAATTTTAACAAAAGAATTTAAAGAATTGAAATACAATGAAAGCGCCGGAGTTGTAACTCTTGTAAAAAAACAAATTCCACTTGTCGGTGAAATTGCCGTTTGCACGGGCGGAACCGGAGATATTCCGGTAGCAGAAGAGGCTTGTGAAACAGCAGAATTTTACGGAAGCAATGTAAAAAGGTATTATGATATAGGCGTTGCGGGCATACACAGACTATTTTCTAAAATTGAAGAAATTAGAAAGGCAAACGTAATAATAGCCGTTGCCGGAATGGAAGGGGCATTGGCCGGGATTATAACCGGAATGGTTGATTCTCCGGTAATTGCAGTTCCAACATCTGTTGGTTACGGAAGTTCTTTTAAAGGGCTGTCATCACTGCTTACAATGCTAAATTCATGCGCGGAGGGTATGACAGTAGTAAATATTGATAACGGATTTAATGCCGGTTACAGTGCAAGTCAGATAAATAGAAAAATTGTCGGAGAATAAAACATGGTTAAAAGTTTATATTTTGAATGTAAATCAGGAATATCAGGAGATATGTCAGTTGCAGCTCTTTTAGATCTCGGGGCTGATAAAAGCAAGCTTGAAAAAGCATTAGCCTCAATGAATCTTGAAAACGAATTTACATATAAAATATCTAACGTTATGATAAATTCTATAAAAGCAACAGATTTTGACGTAATATTACCAGAACATCACACCGGTCATTCGCACCATCACCATGATGAAGAAGCTCACCATTTCCACAGAAATCTTGATGATGTCAATCAGATTATTGATAAAGCCGAAATTACGGAAAATGCTAAAAACTTAGCAAAAAAAATATTTAAGATTGTGGCGGAAGCAGAAGCGGAAGTTCACGGTAAAGATATAAAAGATGTACATTTTCATGAAGTCGGAGCAATTGATTCAATTGCTGATATAGTAAGTTTTTCAGTATTGTTTGACAATATAGGGGTTCATAAAGTATATTTTTCAACATTAACGGAAGGGCAGGGATTTGTAAAATGCCAGCACGGAACTTTACCGGTACCGGTTCCGGCGGTTTGTAAAATTCTTACAAAATACAAAATTCCGGTTAAAATTACACAAAATGACGGAGAAATGATTACTCCGACCGGCGCGGCTATCGCAGCAGCCCTTTATACAGGAGAAAGGCTTCCTGAGGAATTTGTTATAGAAAAAACAGGCTGCGGCGCCGGAAAAAGGCCTTATGAAAATCCTATTTTAAGAGTTATGTTAATACAAGAAAAAGGAGATTAGTTATGCATTTAGGAAACGGAATAATTTGTCCGGTAACAGGAATACCTATGATAGCTGTTGCTTTAGGAACAGCATTTTATGCTTACAAAAAGGCAAGACAAAACTTTGGGAAAGATAAAATCTTTCCGGCAGTTACCTTAACAATGCTTGTTTTTGCGTTACAGATGATTAACTTTGCAATCCCGTCAACGGGTTCAAGCGGGCATATTGTCGGAGCGGTATTATTAGCCGCATTAATAGGGCCTTACGCAGCATTTCTTGCAATGTGTGTAATTCTGCTTGTCCAATCAGTATTTTTTGCTGACGGAGGACTTCTTGCACTTGGATGCAACATTTTCAATATGGGATTTTTAGCTTGTTTTGTGGCATATCCTTTAGTATATAAACCTCTTGCTGAAAGAAGAAGAGTTGTAACCGGCGCAATTCTTGCATCAGTTATAGCCCTCCAGCTTGGATCAATTGCCGTTGTTGCAGAAGCCGCTCTTTCAGGCTCCATCTCAGGCAATCTGCTTAACTTTACCGGATTAATGCAGCTAATACATCTTCCAATCGGAATTGTAGAAGGTGTTGTAACCGGCGGAGTAATTTTATTGGGTAAATTTGTAAGTCAAAAAAATCTTGCATATACATTTGGCGGAGTATCACTTATTCTTGCAGGAATTATATCCCAATACGCCTCATCAAAACCTGACGGGTTGGAATGGTCATTACTAAATATTTCAGACTCTGTTGTTATGCAGTCCCAATATGCTTTATACAACATCTCAGAAGCCGTTCAGGCAAAAACTGCAATTCTTTCATCAATACCTTCCGTTTACGGAAATCTTGCCGGGTTACTTTTTGCCGGAGCTATAATGTTTATAGCTTGCAAATTCCTTAACAAAAAAGAAGTTACGGTAAACGTCAATGCAGAATAAATTTGCAAACTTAACAAATTACTTACAAGAACTGGGAAAGCAAGGCTTATGTCTTGCTTTTTCAGGAGGTATAGATAGTACATTGCTCCTGTATTTGTGCAGTAAACTTAATGAAAAATTTCTTGCTGTTACTTTTAAATCAATATTCCAAACAGATGAAGAAATAAATTTAACCAAAGAATTATGCAAAATCTACAACGTAAATCAAACCATTGCAGAGTGTGATATTTTAAAAAATCAGATAATAATAAATAATCCCAAAGATCGGTGTTATCATTGCAAAAAAATACTGTTTAGCCAAATAAGTAAAATCGCACAATCAAACCAATTGGTATACATAATTGACGGAACAAATTTTGATGACTTAAGCGAATACAGACCGGGTATAAAAGCACTTGAGGAAACAGGAATAATCTCTCCGTTTGCCAAGTTTGGGATTACGAAACAAGAAATCAGGGAATTTGCAAAAGAACAAGGGATTAAATTGTTTGATAAACCATCAACGCCTTGCCTTGCAACAAGACTTCCGTATAATACAAGGATTACACCTGAAAAACTTGATATTATAGAAAAGGGAGAGAAAATCCTTACAAATAAAGGATTTAAAACAAACCGTTTACGCCTTCATGATAATATTGCACGCATAGAAATTCCGAAAAATGAATTTGACAAACTCCTAAGCCAAAAAGAAAACATAATAACATCATTAAAAAATATAGGAATAAAACATATAACACTTGATCTGGAGGGATTCAGAAGCGGAAGTATGGACAAAAATTAATTTAATGCTTGACTGAGAGTAACTCTAATGTAGTATGCTAAAAAAATAATATATAGTTCTGAAATATAAAAATTAAGGAGAGAATATGGATTTAAAAAGGATTTTATCAGTATTTTTTACATTGATTATAACATTTGGATTGTTAATTGGAGGTAAAACAATGGCAAAAGAAATTTTGACTCAAAAACAAAAAAATATTGTCTCAATTGCATCTTATACAGCATCAGGAGACTTACAGAATCTCGAAAAAGCACTTAATAGAGGATTAGATGAAGGTTTAACCGTTAATGAAATAAAGGAAATTCTAGTTCAAATGTATGCATATTGCGGGTTCCCAAGAAGTTTAAACGGTATAAACACATTTATACAAGTGACTGAAACAAGAAAAGCTAACGGGATTGCCGACAAATTAGGAGAAGAAGGGAAAGTTCTAACCAAAGACACAGACAAAAACGAATACGGAACAAAAGTCCAAACAGAACTTGTAGGCGCACCGGTTAAAGGAGCTTTTGCAGAATTTGCACCGGCAATTGATGCTTATTTAAAAGAACATTTATTCGCGGATATTTTTGCAAGAGGAGTTTTGACAAACCAGGAAAGAGAAATTGCTACTATAGCAGCGTTATCAACAATCCCGGGAGTTGAGCCTCAGTTAAACTCTCATATTCAAATGGGTAAAAACACCGGCTTAACTCAAGATCAAATTGATGAAATTTTAGACCAAACAAAACAAAGCAGTTATCATGAAATTTTCGCAAGAGGCGAAAAGAATACAGCCTATGCAAAATATTTTATAGGACAGAGCTACCTTAATATGTTGACAACTAAAGGTGTTCCTATAGGAAATGTAACTTTTGAACCCGGCTGCCGCAATAATTGGCATATTCACCATAAAGGCGGACAAATTCTACTTGTAACAAACGGCCGCGGATATTATCAAGAATGGGGAAAACCTGCACAGGAATTACATCCTGGTGATGTAGTGTATATTCCAGCCGAAGTTAAACACTGGCACGGCGCAGCGCATGACAGCTGGTTTACACATCTTGCAATAGAAATTCCGGCTGAAGGAAGTTCTAATGAATGGCTGGAAGAGGTTAGTGAGGCTGAATACAGTAAATTAAAATAAATAAAAAGAGGAAATATGGAAAAATCAAAAGTATATTTCACGGAGAATATATCTTCAGAAGCTTTAGAAGAAATCTATGAAAAGCTTAATATTAATCTTAAGCCAAAGGTTGCCGTAAAGCTTTCAACCGGAGAACCCGGAGGACATAACTTTCTACAGCCTGCAATGATCAAAGGATTAGTCCAAAAAGTCAACGGAACAATAGTCGAATGTAATACCGCATACGGCGGAAAGCGCTGCAATTCAAAAGATCATTGGAAAGTAATGAAAGAACACGGTTTTATGGCAATTGCGCCTTGCGATATTATGGATGAAAACGGTGAACTTGCATTACCGGTCATTGGCGGCAAGCACCTTAAAGAAAATTATGTAGGGAAAAACTTAAAAAACTATAATTCAATATTAATGCTCTCTCACTTCAAGGGGCACGCAATGGGCGGATTTGGAGGAGCACTGAAAAATATGTCCATAGGTGTTGCCTCTTCCCGCGGGAAATTAAACATCCATGGAGCAGGAAAGCAAGGCTGGTCTTCCAACCAGAATGCTTTTCTTGAAAGCATGGCAGAGGCTTGTAAGGCCGTAATGGACTATATGGGAAAAGAAAATATAGTTTATATTAATGTAGCAAACAGACTTTCAGTTGATTGTGACTGTGATAATAATCCGGATGAGCCGCGAATGGCCGATATCGGGATATTTGCCTCAACAGATCCGGTTGCAATTGACCAGGCTTGTGTAGATGCAGTGTATAACTCTCCGGATCCCGGGAAGTCCTATTTAATTAAACGAATGGAATCCAGAAATGGAATTCATACAGTGGAAGAAGCTGCTGCACTAGGGCTTGGAAATCGTGAATATGAAATTATAAAACTTTAAGATTAGTATGCTCCAAATTAAAAAAGAGAGGATTAAAATGCCTCTCTTTTTTATTTAATTAATTTAATAAATAACCGTTTAGCTGACAGCAATTGGCTGTTTTTTAAACTGCATTTCATAAAGAGTTCTATAGTGTCCGTTTTGAATTTGCATTAACTCATCATGCCTGCCAAGTTCAACAAGTTCACCCTCATTTATAACTGCAATTCTGTCGGCATTTTTAATCGTCGAAAGCCTATGGGCAATAATGAATACTGTTCTGTTTTCCATTAAATTATCCATAGCTTTTTGAACAATAGCTTCAGATTCATTATCCAGAGCAGATGTTGCTTCATCCAATATTACAATAGGCGCATTCCTAAGCATTGCCCTTGCGATTGCAACCCTTTGTCTCTGTCCTCCGGAGAGTGTTAAGCCTCGCTCCCCAAGCATAGTATCTAACCCGTCAGGGAGTTCCGATATCATATCCTGTAAATGAGCCGATTTGATTGCCAGCATAAGTTCCTCAACTGTTGCATCCGGATTCCCCATCATAATGTTTTCTTTGATTGTTCCTGAGAACAAAAAATTATCCTGAAATACCATTGAAATATTTTCTCTCAAACTTTTTAGGGAATATTCCCTTATATCAACACCATCGAATTTAATTGAACCTGATTTTATGTCATAAAAACGAGGTAAAAGGCTAACTAATGTAGATTTTCCCCCACCAGAGTTTCCTACAATTGCCAAAGTTTCATTTTTATTAACGTGTAAATTGAAATTTTTTAAAACCGGATTATTCGGTACATATTCAAAATAAACATTCTCAAAATCAATACTGTTATTTAAACCTTTTAACACCTTTGGATTCTTGCAATCTTCTATTGCCGGAGTTAAATCAAATAACTCAAAGACACGTCCCATTGCGACAAAAATATTTTGGATTCCGGTTAAGGTATTTCCCAAAGTTTTAACCGGCTTGTATAACAACAACAAAGAAGTAACGAAAGATGCAAAGCTACCGGCAGTCATCTGTCCCGAATTAATTAAATAAGTACCATAACCCAGAACTATAGCTATACCAATAGAAGCAATCAGGTACATCAAAGGTGACATCCAGCCGGATCTTTTATATAAAGACATCCCGATATCATAAGCCTTCCAAACCTGATCACGGAAATACCGGTTTTGTCTATCCTGCAGTCCGTAAGCAGCCATAACCTTATTTCCGCTGTAAGTTTCATTAATATTAGTCGTAATATTCCCTCCAATAACCATTCCTTTATTGGAAGCTTCTTTAATTCTGTTTCTTATTAAAATTACCGGGACAAAAGCAACACAAAGAATTAAAACCCCGATAAAAGCGAGCTGCCAAGAACTGTAAATCATAACAGCAATAAGTCCCAATGCTCCGCATAGGCTTGTGGTAATTGTTTTAATATTATCAACAATCCCGGCAGACGCGGTTCCCGGATCTCCCATATAACGGGAAATTACAATACCGGATGGATTATCGTCAAAAAACTGCGGATGCATGTGAATAAGTCTGTCAAACAAATCAAATTTAACATCATTGGTAATTCGTGCACTAACCCAATACGAAAAATATCCGTTCAGATACCTCAAAACACCCTGTAATGCAGCAAATAAAACAACACCGGCCGGAATTAAAAATGCCATTTGCAGACTTGATATAGAGATACTAAAATTATGCCAGCTGTAATTAAACGCTTTCCCGCCGATTACATAATCCATATAAGGTTTAAGCGCAAACGCCGTAACACCGTCCAACAATCCCAGTGGAATAGCAATTGCAAAACCAAGTAAAATCCTGAACCAATATGGCTTAATATATGGCCAAATTCTGGATAAAAGCCAGCTGTACTTAAAAGAATTTTGCGCAGTAGTTGAGGAAAGTTTGTATGAATGGATTTCTTTAACTTCAAACGGCGCCATTTGAGCATACTTCCACCAAATATTTTTATTTGCGCTTTTAAAATTAACATTTTGCGGACTCATATGAACATAATCAATAATCAAAGGACTGTTTTGGGCTCTTTGAAATTCTTCTGATTTTGTAATCTTTTTACTAATTCTTATTTTATTATCAAGCTCCTGATAATTATATACCAGATCTATTTTGAATTTTAATCCATCAAAAACCATGTTGAATATATCTGTATAATTATCTGCATTAGAATTCGTTTTTATAAATCTGTTAAATTTTTCAAAAATATTTTGTTCCCTGAATTTTTTGCAATCCAAGAGCATTACATTAAAATTACTATAAGTTTGAGTCTGTAAATTATTCACAATTGTTTGGGTGTCATATTTTACAACATCATCTGTAACACCCATTATATAATTATCCGGAATATTTAAATTGTATAGTTTGGACAAATCACCTGTAATAATATTTGCACAGCCGGGAAGTATAATTATTCTATCAATTTCCGGACAAAGAATGGGTACTAAAATTCGACAAAAACTTGTATTATGATGATACCCGAGCAGTGGAAGTAATTTTGCCTGGGCTTCAGTAAACTTTATTGTTTTTATTAAACATTCTGATTTATGCTGCCGTCCATAATCTAAAAATTTTTCAACAATATTATGATCGATAAAATGCTCAAATAAATATATCTCAAGAAAATTTTTTGTATTCTTAATTAGACTGATCATTGATACAAAACAATTTTCCCAGTTTTGGGAATTAAGCAAATATGCAACTTTTATATTCTTATTCATTTTTTCCCCTCAATTTTGGTCTTGTTATTCATTTTTATGCTGTCAAGTGCCCAAATAGTATTATCCGCAAATCCATTCCCGCTCCTGGCACCATTATAATATTTTTTTATAATATTAATTACTGATAATGAATATTTCCAATATGGATATGAAAAATATTTAAAACCATTCTCATCATATAACTTTAATTCTTCAGGTGGGGAAATTTCTTCTTCCAATATATTGATTTCTTTTATTTCTGTTAAATTATAATGACTTTTTGAATGATATTCTAATCTGCCGTTTGACTCAATAATTTTATATAAATCTTTTGTTTTTATAAAATTCTTTGTATCCAAAAAATTTTTACATATAAAAACTTCAAACGGATAATTAAAAAATTTAAGAACAGGAAGGGCATATTTCAAAAAACCACTATATCCATCATCAAATGTAATAACAACATTAGTATCATCATATATATTGTAATCTTCAAGATATACGACTTTATAATTACGGAGTTTTAACATTTGTTTTATAAAAGCGAATATTCCAACTGTAAGTTCATCAAGTGGTAATAAATCTACATTATGATATGTTAAAATCATTATTACCTCATTGAATAAGTCGCATATAATACAGTTGAAAATTCATTATCTCTATGATGTCCCAGATAAAATTTATATCCCAAATTCAAAGAGTTTAAATAAAAAATTATCTCAAACAAATGTTCTGGTTTATGATACACACATATTGCCAAGTTAGGTCTATTACAAATTATTGTTCTTTCGCTGCCTTTTAAAGCGTTAATTTCAGCACCTTCTATGTCCATTTTTATAAAATTAATTTTTTGAATATTATTTTCCGCCACATATTTATCAAGACTTGTCAACATACAATCAATGGTTTGCGCGTTCTCAGCCCCCCAAAAAAATGATGAGCCTCGACCTAATTGAGTTATCTTTAGTGTGTCATCTTTATCCCATAAACCGACATTTTCCAGTTTAATATTTTTTATATTCAATTTGTTAATTTGTTTTTTCGCTTCTTCAAAACCATTCGGCTCAGGTTCAAATCCTATAACTAAACCACTATCACCAACTTTTTTTGAGAATAATATTGTAGGCTCCAGCCATTCTGAAACTCCTGCATCAATTATAATATCACCATTTTTTACCGGAACTTTAGGATGATGATATTCTTCATATTTTGAAGCCGGAATTTTGTTTCGTTTTATGTCATAAGTATCTAAATATTTGACCCTGGCATTAAAAACTCTTTTGCTTTCTCTATCTTTAAGCAAATGATATGCCGCTCTAAGTTCTTTTTTGTACTTATTACTATATTTATTTTTGTCATATTTAATTTTAATTTTTATACCTAAAATACGAATTATTTTATGGTTATCATCACTATTTGTAACTGAAAAAATATTTTGTACAAACTTATTTTTACACATATTACGTATATTAACCTCCGCTTTCTTATATAACGAATACTCATCATTATTGTCTTTGAGTTTTTGGCTGAAACAACCTTTCATAATATCATTTACCCAATGTTCTCCATTAATGCAAACCCTATCTCTCATATCTAAATATGTTGGAGTGTTTAAATTTGGAACTGTACCAAATGTCAAAAATGCATGAGCATTATAACAATGCGGCTCCATACATCCAAATCCTATCGCTTCAAAATTTAGAGGACACTCCATATTTTCATAGATATTTGAACAAAGTGTCTTTCCTTGGTAACATTGTTTTAGTTCTCCGGAACCCAGGTTTACAAATAAAGTCCAATCTCCCGCATAACAAAAATGTTTATTTTTCTTTCCAAATGCCGATAATTTATACTCAAACATTTTAGAATCAAACTCTGACCATATTTGTTTATATTCTTTTTGAGACAATTTGGTTAACAATGGTAAATCAGGCTTATGCCCATCTCTGGCAACAGTAAGATGACAAATTGCACCAACACGTTCCAAACAGATTTTTTTTATTTCATCTATCTGCGGGATAATTTCATCATTCGGAGTCATTTCAAGAGAAAAAGAACAGCCGGCATCTTTTATCTTTTGAATATTATCAAAAAATACATCCAATTGTTTAGTTCTTATTAACTCCAAATAATGAAAAGAAAATTTAAAGAATAATCTTTGTAACAAATCAGGATTTAACTTTATAATTTCCTCAAATCTTTTTTTTACTGTACCATTTGTAACAACCATCACATAATGGCCTGCTTTTAATAAATTTTCAATAAATAAAGTAACTTCAGGAACAAGAAGAGTTTCGCCAAATCCGCAAATATTAACAATACACGGGCCGCCAAGTCTTTTAATAGATAATGCCTCCCCTATTAACTTTGCTTGTTCAATTAAATTTGGTAATTTGGCTGTAGACTGCTTATTAATTGTTATACAACAATAGTGGCACTTTAAATTACAAGTATAAACCGGAAGGACACAGTCTATAAACCTTTTTATTTTCTCACTCACTTATACCTCCCCATAATGAGATTGTGTTATTAATACGATTGTCATATTTTTCATTTATTAAATATCGGCTTGTAAAATCTGATCTGGTTAAATCTCTGTTAAAAATATCCAAATTTGCACTTTTTTTGAAGTCTTCTTTTTCTATATCTATATCTGAAATCGAATTTATTAGCTTAACATTTTTCCAATCACTCATTGATTTATAATAAACCCCGGATATTTTCTTATATGAATTATCCACAAGATAGACATGTTTGCCTAAAAGTGCGGCAATTATTCCAACATGTAACCTGTCTGTAAAAACAACATCAAATGAATCTATCGCACTTATAAATAATTCCGATAATAATTTAGTACTTCCGCTGCTGGTACAGGAAGAGGTCGAATAAAGAGATAAATCAATATTCTTAACCGGACAGTCAGTAGTTGCTTTTTCTTTATCATTTCGAAATATAAAACCTATCCTTATATTATTTTTATTAATAACAGTTCTTGATGCTAAGGCCTGCTTTATATTATTTTCAACAGATTTATATTTATCAAATATTTCATTATGAATTTTTAAAATAGAAGACTGGTCTAGCTTCTCCAAGTTTTCATTGAACCTGTCTATAGCAATTGAATTTATATCCTTATTAATAGAAAAAGCCATATCATCTGCTAATATAAATTTTGCTTTATTATTTAATGATTTACAATATTTGTAACTAATTTCTTCTCTACAAAAAACAACAAATCTTTCATCAAAAACATTTATTAAATCATCACAACAATAAAAACTTGAAGGAAGTATTATACATTTTTGAAGGTTTTGTTTTTTAAAAATATTTAAAAAGTTTTGATAAGCCCAATATTTGACGAATAAACCGCCTCCGCCATATACCAGGTTAAATTTATTTTCCAACGGCAAAAATGACGTTTCATTATCTATTATTTTGTAATCATAATTTTGTAGTAACTCATACTCGGATTGAGCAATAATTACATCTCCTAAATTTCCGGGATTAGGAATAAAATAGAAATTAGGTTTTAATTTTGCCAGCTCAGAATTTATTTTGTCTGTTTTATTCAAATCTGTGTTTTTCTTAAGTTGATATTTTTCGCCGGATAAACTATCCTTAATTAAATTAAAACATAAATCTTTAATATTATTGAGCTCTGCTCTCATTTCCTTTACATCTATATTCTCCTGAATAGGTTTAATTTCTTCAAAATTTTTACGTTTTTTGCTAATATTAAACTTCAAACCGCAAATTTTATAAATTTTCTTTGTATCTGTCTTTCTGACTTCTATAATCTTTCCACCCTCAAATAAGTCAAAACTATTTATAAAAGGGTCTTTGTAGCTAAGAATATCCCGTTTAGAATACTTTCTTAAAAATTTTTTTGATTGTTCTATAAATTTCTTTTGAGTTTTATCCTTTTTCTTATGAAAATTTATAGTTCTTTCCCACAATAGGCGAACCGATAATTTTACCAGTATTCTATACAAAATTTCATCATTTAAATTTAACTTATTGGCATTGCTGCGAAAAATATTTTCTATATAACCTAATATAGTAAAAATTTCAAAAATTCTTGGAGAGACATCCTTCATTATAGAATCATTTCTGTGATGACGATAAATATATAATGGTTTATTTAAATGACTGACTTTCTCACAATTCAATAAATATTCATAATAGAAAGTATGATCTTCATACAAAATATTTTCATGATATCTTAAATTATTTTTATCAATAATAGACTTTTTATAAATTTTATTCCACGCACTAGGCCATATATTTGTAAAATGTTCAAAATTTTCTTTTGGAGAAAATGTTTCATAATTACAAATATTCATGTCATGAAATGGTTTACACCAAGTTATTGAACCATCACTATTAAGTAATTTAACATCACAAAAGGCCATATCCGAATTATATTTATTAATATTAATATATAATTCTTCAACAAAATCAGGTTCAACCTTATCATCTGTATCACAAAACATTATATACTCACCCTGTGCAATATCAAGACCGGCATTTCTTGCACCACCTAAACCCCGGTTGCGATCATTATTAACTATTTTTATACGATTATCACGTTCTGCATAAGTTTTTACAATGGTCATTGAATTGTCCATAGAAAAATCATTTACGCATATAATTTCTATATCTTTATAAGTTTGATTAATAACGCTTTCCAAACATTCTGCAACGTAATCCTGCATATTATATATCGGTAAAATTATTGAAATCATTTTTCATCCTTTTTTGATTAAACTTATAGTTATACACTATGTACTCATCTCTATTCCAAGAGATGTTACCCCTCCCCCTCCCCGAGATGCCCGTTATTATTGAGCTTGAGACATTTAACTCTTTATTTATTATGGCATAAGCGGCAATTACACAGTCATTCAGAACTTTGGCTCCTTTTAAAAAAGTCGCAGAATAACAAGCCCAAACATGATTTCCAATATTTATATCTTTGGGTTCATTTAAAGGCTTTCCTGTTTCGCAATCGACAATTGTATGCCCGTCATCTGTCCTTAAATAAATATGATCAGAAAACATACAATCATTCCCTATTACAATATTTCTTCCGGAAGAACATTCAAACAAAGCACCGGCACAACTAAAATCTTTGCCGATTTTTATTGTACTATTTGTATAAAGTTTAAAACATGTATTCCAAAGTCCATAATTACTTTTCTTTATAATAAAATTTGAGTTGTCACCATTAATAATAACTTTACAATTAGTAAATTCTGGAACCGGCTCTTCAAATTCCACGGTATTATTTTTTCCATTAATTATAAATTCTACCCCGGAAATTTTTGGGAATAAACGCAATGAACCATCTTTTCTAACCAAAACAATTTTATTATTGTATTTCTTTTTTGTCTTAAAAGTTAATATATCTTTTATAAAACTCACTATACTACTCCATAGTCTTTATATATTTTCTGAATCAAATCTACATATCTTTGAGCGAAATGTTCAGGGGTATAGTTATCTTCATATGCCTTCAATATTTTATTAGATAATGCTAATTTTTCAGTTTTTGATTTGTCTAAAAATTCCAATAATTTTTTATCTAAATCATCCACGCTGCCGTCAAACATTATTAACGAACCAGTAACCTGCTGAACTGATTTATTACCCCCGGTATTAGATGCTATGACTGGAGTTCCTGTTGACATAACCTCCAACAGAATTAAGTCAAAATATGTTCTTTTATTTGGTAAAACAAATACATCTGCAATTTTGAGTAATTCTGCTGGATTTACCCAGCCTAATTCCCGCCAGTTTTTGTTTTTAGGCGGTTCTATTAAATTATTTGCTTTACCGCCGATCAAAAATAGAGAATCATCACGATCTTTCAATATTTTTTTACCGACTTCTACTAAAACATCATAACCTTTAACTTCATTGTGACGGCCAATGTAGACAACAATATTTTTACCATCCGGAACTCCGAACTGTTTTTTCAATTCTTCTTTAGTTTTTGAAGTTTCTAGCGCCTTTGCGCCAGTTTGAAAAAATCTTACATCTTTATCTTTTGTCCATTCGTAAAACTCCGGTATAGTTTCATAATAAGGATCCATTGCTTCTTTTGAAGGGAATATTAAAATATCAGATTCTCTAAAAGCCCTCTCTTCAATATGTTGCCAGAGCTTTTGAAATCTTTCAGCCTTCTTCCATGAATATCCCATTTCAAGTATAAGGTTAAAATTTTCTGAAGATGGAGCTTCCGGCATATGTGATGTCAAAAGAACTTTTACATCCTTAATATTATCTCTTTTAATAGTATTTATAACCTTTATGGCATCAATTACATAATTGCAATGAACCATTCTAATATTTTCATCTTTTATTTTTTTGATAACCTCATCCTCAATGAATTGGTTATCTATATCATTTAAAAAACGAACATAATTTTTATACCAACACCTTTCGGATTTAGAAAAATAATTTGCACTTAAATATCTCAGAAACTTATGATTATTTACAAAATTTTTCCAATTTGATTTCTTTTTATTTTCTGCCGGCTTCTTTAATGTCCATAATTCAATTTCAAAATCTTTCGGATTTGGAATTCTATCAAGTCCGTATCTCAAATTTGCTAAATACCCCGGAGGTCCTCCTGCTCGAATATCCAAATGCCAATCATAATATAACAGATGTTTTAGCATATTTCCCTCCATATATCTTAAGCAAATTCTTTACATGTTTTTCCATAGTTGTAAGCGGGCTATGGTTCAGCCAGTAATCATTTAACAGCACAGGATTATTTATTATTGCTGCTAATTTTTCTACAAAATTATTTTCGTTTCCACCCTTAAATTTGAAATATTCACTTGACGAAAGTTCACTTGCTCCGCCAAAGTCACTGCATAAAACCGGGACTCCGCAAGCAACCATTTCGATTGCTACTTGCGGCAAATTGTCTTCCCATAAAACTGGAACAATTCCCAAATTTACATCTTTTAAAATTTGTGGAAGTTCTTTATGAGTATAGCCGTTATGAACAATTATCTTATTGAAATTTTTTAGTTTATTTTCATAATTTTCCTTATGAATTTTGGCAACAGCTAAAACAACATTAATATTTTTTGCAATTTCTTTATCTAATTTTGATAATGCGTCAATTAAAAAGAAAAAACCTTTATCAATTCTTTCATAGCCCATATATGCAATTGTAAAAGGAGATGTTGTTTGAGCTGTTGAATGTCCAAGCTCACTTTCTGCAAATTTTGTTCCTATATAAGATGTTATAACTTTATCCGATTCTATTCCATGGGATATCATTATTTGCCGGACCCTTTCGGAAACAGCAAGAATTACATCCGCATATCTATTCAGCATATCAATATTATGTTTCCGGTAACGCGCATATTGCTCAGGTTTCATAGTCTCCCTGCCGCCGATATAAGATTTGCTTCTGTATTTAAAAATTTTACAGAACATTTTTAAAGGAAATCTAAGAAATTTTTTATTTCCGTTTAAAGTATTATAGTAAAAATATTTACAGCGGTTTGGATATTCCTTTTTACCCGGAATTTCCACTGAGCATTTGAGGCATTCTTCCCCGTTATTAAAATTATGACAAATCACATTATTATGATTTTGGAAATACTGGTTTAAAGGACATATCGGCTGATAATTATGTATTGATACAATAAATTTTGTATCAGGATATTTTTCTTTAAGCTTTAATACGTTTATTGATATTCCTTCAATATTATTAAAATGAATTACATCAAAAGGTCCGTGTTTTTTAATAAACTCATCAAAAATTTCATAAGTTAAATTATCTTCAATAAATTTTTGAGGATTCATAAATACAGCAAAAGCAGGTGCCATAATAGATGAATTAATGACAACAAAAGATTTACATCTATTACCGTAAATATTACTGGTTTCTTTGATATAAGGACTTGTTTTAAGAGGATTATATTCCCAGCCGGAACTCAAAAAATAAACCTCTTGTTCGGTATTGTTCACTAAATAATCTATCAAATTTTTTTGATATACATTTACTCCGCCGCCCTGATTTTTTTCATTATCAAATTGAATCCAGTTATAATATAAAATTTTCATAAACCGATGTGCGAAATTCTCTTTCAAAAAAATAAAAAAATAACCAAAAGAGAATAAATAGCCCTTTCTTTTTCATCACTTTTTAACCATAATGTGA
>CALUYU010000007.1 GCA_944325075.1 Candidatus Gastranaerophilales bacterium | reverse complement strand
CGGCCCACACAGTTCAATGTAGGTTGGGGTTTCACCCCAACATAATATTTATTTTCGTTTGATACAGAAAACTTTGATTTGGTGAAAAATTTGAAGAAAGCTAATTTTGGTGTTTTCCCTTGTCTCCCTTGAGGTTCGTTACCCCCCCCCCCCCGTATACCGTGCTATTATTGACTTTCCCATGTGTTTACCTCCTTTTTTCTTTTATTATATACTATTTTTCTGTTTTTTCAAGTCCTGATTTTAAATTTTAAATCACACCACTCATAATGCTTTCTTTTTGCTTACTTTTGTGCCTGAGGCACTGCATTACAATGCTCCGCCGGCGGGATAAAATGGGAATCAATGTAGGTTGGGCTTTCAGCCCAACATTTTCTTTATCTATTGGCGAACGTGCGCGAATGAAATGAGCGCCATAGTGAACAAAATTATTTTGTTGGGGTAGAGACCCCAACCTACATTATTCGTACTTTTTTCTTTTAGCCAAAGAAAAAAGTACGTTGGGAAAGTATGCTCAAACTACCTTGGTTTTTGTATTATTTCTACGCGGCTCGACCAGCGGAAATACCCAATAAACTACAAACATAAAAAAAACGGTTGATGACTATATTCAACAACCGGTAATTATATATTAAAGCTCTCTTTCTTTTTAGGATAATTATACCTTATAAGGCCAAGACAACCAGCGTAAAATTATTTAACCACTGCAAATGTTGTCTTAATTCCGGCATCTGAAGAAATCATACGTGCCGTTGTAATCGCCATAGCACGGCGTTTTCTCGCTCCTCTTAATATAAATTCCACACTGTCACATTTATTTGACGATGGGGATATAATCTTCTTCAACATTTATTAATACTCCTTAGATTTCTGATTACGTATACATAATCGGTAAGGAGAATAAAAAACTTTAAAAATTAGATTAAAAACGTTAACAAATTTTAACACCAAGGGGAAAATAAAGCACAAGGATGCAATAGGGAAGCCGCAGCCCACCTTTCACACAAACTCTCTATCCTCCCCCCCCCAAAAAATTACACATCAGCAACCGGTGGGACATCAATTCTTTTCAGGCGCTGTTCAATTCTTCTATACCATTTCAAATGCTGTTTAAAAAGAATTTTATAATCCTCTATGTCACCGCTTGCAATTTGTGCAAATTGATTATCACAAACTTCAGTCATTTCCCGTTCAAGCAAGTGGGTTAAATCCTTACGACTCAATGACGAACAGTTTTCTCTTGTTAAGGAAATTCTTCTGCCAAATTCGACAAGAACTTCCGGACGGTTATCTCTTAAAAAACAATATTCAATTGAAATCGGCACAAGATTAACTTTTCCGTATTTTTTTACGGAATTTTGTGCAATATAAGCCAAGCCTGTTTGAAATTGAATAGGTCTGAAATGAGGCGGACGTATAATCCCTTGCGGGAAAATGCATAAAATATTTTTTAAATCCCCAACAACATCAACAGAATACTTAAGAGATTTCATAGCAGACTGTGGAGATTTTTTACAAACAGAATAACCGCCGCCGCGGCGCAAAAGAGGGAAACGGTTAAGTTCTTCTATCATTAAACGGATTTCTTTATGGAAAATTCTATGAGTAATATTATAAAAAACAATTCCGTCCCACCAATTACAATGAGGGGCGTAAAGAATAGTCGGCACGCCTTTTTCCATAACATGCTCTGCTCCTTTGTAACGGAAAGCATAAAATCTGTTCTGAAGCATGTTAAAAAAGAACAAACTGGCTATAGTAAGCCAAAATCTGTTTGTCTTTGCCGGTTTAAATTTCTCCTCTCTATTCCTCAACTTTGTTGGGGGGATGTCAGAATATAACTTTTCTTCTACACTCATAAATCAATTGTACACCATAATTTTGAATAGGGAAGTTAAGAACCTATAAATTTTAAAAAATCTTAACTTCTAATTTTAATCATCTTATATCAACAATATTTATATTTAATCGTAACATATCTAATAAATTTAATAACTCATCTTCTGTATAATTTTGATCTTTACCAGGAAATGGGATTATCTCCGGATTTAAAATTTTCGTTTCAACAAACTTTTGTAAATAATAACGATTTGCACTATGAATAATCTTTCCGATATTTTCTATATCTTCACTGCTTAAAAGGGATTTTAAAACTGTTGTCCTGAACTCATAAGCAATATTAGAATTTAAAATAATGTTTATGCTTTTTTGAATTTTTGTAGTATCCACATAAGAATTTGTTATACAAGAATATTTTTCCAAAGGCGCTTTTATATCCATAGCAATATAATCAACAAGATTTTCACTTATAAGATTCTCAACAACATCCGGGAACGCTCCGTTAGTATCAAGTTTAACAAGAAAATTCATAGACTTAACCTTACGAATAAAGTCTGCCAAATCAGGTTGCAAGCAAGGTTCTCCGCCGGTAATGACAACTCCGTCAAGTATTCCGCGGCGTTTATTTAAAAATTCCCAAATAAAAGATTCAGGGATAAGTTCATCCTGCCTGTTTAAGCCTACTAATTCCGGATTATGGCAGTACCCGCATCTGAAATTACATCCTTGCGTAAAAATAATTGCGCTGATTTTTTCAGGATAATCTAATAATGAAGTTTTTTGTAAACCGCCTATTTTCAATATTTTCTCCCCGGGAAAGCCGGCAGAGGAATTACCTCCGCCGGGGTTAATCAAACAATACTTAAAAATACGTAAATTATTCACAAATATTAAATGTTTTACGCGACTTGAATTCCAGTTTTTTCCCTTTATTCCACTGTTTAACCGGCCGAATATAACCGACAACACGCGAATAGACCTCACATTCCTCACCGCATTGCGGGCAAGTATAATGTTCTCCGGAAATATAACCGTGATTTGGACATGTACTAAATGTTGGCGAAAATGTAAAATATGGCAAACGGTAATTATTACAAATTTTCTTTACAAGACTTTTTACTGTTTCCTTATTTGGAAGTCTTTCACCCGCAAAAATATGAATAACAGTTCCGCCGGTGTATTTTGTCTGCAATTCATCCTGATGATCAAGAACTTCAAATATATCATCGGAATAGTTTACCGGAAGCTGAGTTGAATTTGTAAAAAACAGGTATTTATGCTTTTTATCAAGCCGGGCAAGTCTGTATGCAGTGCCCTCTCCGGGAGTAGCCTCCAGATTATAGTTATTACCGGTTTCCTTTTGGAATTCAACAATTTTTGCCCGCATAAAATCCATTACTTCAAGGGCAAACTTTCTGCCACGCTCAGTACCGATATTTTCATGCAGCAGATTTTCGCAAGCCTCATTCATGCCAATAAGACCAATAGTTGAAAAATGATTTTTCCAGTAAACTCCGAATCTTGATTTAATATCACGCAGATAAAATTTAGTATACGGATATAAATTACGATCTGTTAAATCTTCCAAAAATTTCCGTTTAATCTCAAGACTTTCTTTGGCAGTTTCCATCCGGTCAGAAAGACGTTCCAAAAATTCGATCTTACTGCTGACATTATCGGCAATTTTAGGTAAATTAACAGTAACAACCCCAACAGAACCCGTAAGCGGGTTAGAGCCAAAAAGCCCTCCTCCGCGGTATTCAAGTTCTCTGTTGTCAATTCTCAATCGGCAGCACATTGATCTTGCATCTTCAGGTGACATATCAGAATTAATAAAATTTGAAAAGTAAGGTATTCCATATTTAGCCGTCATTTCCCACAATCCGTCTAAATTTTTATTATTCCAGTCAAAGTCACGCGTAATATTATAGGTCGGGATAGGGAATGTAAATACGCGTCCGGAACTATCTCCCTGCATCATTATTTCAAAAAATGCCTTATTCAGCATATCCATTTCCGACTGAAATTCTTTATAACTCTCCTCCTGAAGTTCTCCGCCTATAATTACGCACTGATCCGCATAGTATGAAGGTACAGTCAAATCCATTGTAATATTTGTAAACGGGGTCTGGAACCCGACACGTGTCGGCACATTCATATTAAAAACAAATTCCTGCAAAGCCTGCTTAACCTGGTCATAGTTCAAATTATCATGCCTGATAAACGGTGCCAACAAAGTATCAAAATTAGAAAAAGCCTGCGCCCCGGCGGCTTCGCCCTGCATTGTATACATAAAATTAACAATCTGCCCAAGCGCTGTTCTAAAATGTTTTGGCGGGGAACTTTCAAGCTTGCCCGGAACGCCCCTGAATCCTTCTAAAAGCAAATCCTTCAAATCCCATCCGACACAATATACTGATATCATATTCAGGTCGTGAATATGTATATCGCCGTTAACATGTGCAAGCCTGATGTTTTCAGGATAAACCTTATTAAGCCAGTATGTCTTACTGATTTGAGATGCAATATAATTATTTAGCCCCTGCACAGAATAGGACATATTGGAATTCTCATTAACCTTCCAGTCAAGCTGCTTTAAATACCTGTCCACAAGACTTACGTTTGCGTTACTAATTTTAGACTGCAAATCATTGTAAGCCTCCGGCGACATATTAGAGCTTATACCGGTTAGTGCCCGCGGGGACGAAAGCTCTGCAACATTCCCCTTTCCCAATGTTTTTTCCATAAATAAATCTCCTTGTCTCGAGGTGTAACCAACCAAAATAAGCATTCCGACTTTAACGGCTGCGGACCAGTGAGGGATTTTCACCCATGCTTTCCTTATTTTAGTAACATGTATTTTATAACTTTACTTCAAATTTGTCAACGAATATAAATCAATCCATGGATTGAACCAGAGTAAATTAATCCAAACCGGAAATATACTTTCTTGTTTTAATCCGTACATCGGCATCAACTTCAAAAATCTCTTCTATTGACGGGTTATTAACTGAAACATGTTCATCCAGCATTTTCTTAACAGTTTCATAAATCTGATAAATTTTAATCTTTCCATCCAAAAAAGCAAATACAGCCTCTTCATTAGCAGCGTTCAAACAAGCAGTCGCAGTGCCACCAAGCTTTCCTGCATTATATGCAAGTTTAAGACAAGGGAATTTCTCAAAGTCAGGTTTTTCAAAATCCAGTCTGGCAATCTCAGAAAAACTAAAACTTTTAGACTTAATTCCCTCAAAACGCTCAGGATAAGTAATCGCATACTGAATAGGTATATGCATACTCGGGAGTCCTATCTGTGCAATAACACTTCCGTCAACATATTCTATTGCAGAATGCACAATACTTTGAGGATGAACAACAACTTCAATATCATCATAATCAAATCCGAAAAGATGGTGAGCCTCAATGATTTCAAGTCCTTTGTTCATAAGAGTTGCGCTATCCACGGTAATCTTCTTCCCCATATTCCAGCGCGGATGATTTAAAGTTTCTTTAACCGTTGCATGTTTTATTTCTTCAACAGACTTATGCAAAAACGGCCCGCCGCTTGCCGTAATAATAAGCTTATCAACCTGGGAAATGTCTTTTATACATTGATGTATAGCACAATGCTCACTATCAACCGGAATTATATTTACATTATTTTCACGAGCCTTTCCCATAACTATATCACCGGCCATAACCAGAGTTTCTTTATTGGCCAATGCGATATCAATGCCGTTTTCTATAGCTTTTAAGGTAGGCTTAAGTCCGATTTTCCCTGAACAAGCAACCAGAATAATATCATTTTCTTTATTAGAGGCAATATCATCAAGACTTGCAAGAGTCTCAATACCGTTAACGTTTATTTCTTTTGCCGCATAAATATATTTTGGCCTGAATTTTTCAGCCTGCCGCTTTAATAACTCTACATTTGAGCCACCGGCAAGTGCTATTATTTCAAATTTATCATCTAACTTCTCAATAACTTCAAGTGCCTGGGTTCCGATTGAACCGGTCGAACCGATAATACTTATTTTTCTCTTCTTTTCCATAAGTGGATTATAACATAAAAAAGAAATGAATATTGTTTACGTTTTACAATTAAAAAACCGGCTTTCATAAGAAAACCGGTTTTAGTCACTTTAGCAATTATATTAACTATTTTGCTGCTTGAATTTTGTTAACAGCAAGAACTAATCTTGATTTTTTTCTTGCAGCGGTATTTTTATGCAAAACACCTTTGCTAACAGCTTTATCGCATAACTGATAAGCTTTAGAAACAGCAAGCTTTAAAGCTTCTTTGTCGTCAGATTTTGCAAGTTCCAAAACATTTTTTATTGCAGTTTTGATAGAAGTTTTGAAAGCAACATTTCTGAGTCTGTTTCTTTCAGCGATAAGTACACGTTTTTTTGCAGATTTAATATTTGCCATTTTTTTACCTTTCATAATTTGGGCACTTAATGACGGTGCCAATACTCGAGGATGTGAGCAATTATCATTGTAATCAAAAAATTTTTTTTTGCAACAAATTATTCAATCAAATATTACAAGATTGCAATCTTTAGTTGACAGCGATGCCGTTTTCTCCAAAAAGAAAAACTTTCAAAACATTTTCAGTCTGTTTTATTGGTCTGTAAAAATCTTTAACCAAAACATTCTGGGTTTGTATGCAGCTATAACCTTTACTTTTAAGATATTCTTCAAATCTTTCAGATGTGTTGGTATATTTTTTCTGCTTAACAAAAATGTAAAAATTAGATTTTTTAGAGGAAATTTCGCGAACAGCAAACGACAAAATTCCATCATAAGAAATCTCATATCCGCTGCTGGTAGAAATATCCAGAATAAAATTTGTGTTATCGCTGGTTGTAATAGATAAATATGCAATTATTCTTTTATGATTCGGCTCCTCAAGAACATAACGGTTCTTATAAAAATTTGTAATTCCTTCAAAAAATGGTTCTTTAAATTCGGTTTTAATTCTTACAAGAGCTGGCTTATAGAGACTAGTAAGCTCGCTGTTATAAAGGTCGCTAACCTTTTTGGCATCAGAATTTTGACATACTCTGAAGTTTGCCGGTAAATAGTCTTTATAATCAAAATTTTCAACCTTCCATAAATTTTCGCAGGAACAGTGACGGAAGCCGCAATCATTCATAAATAGTTTAAAAAGTTCATCGTGAGAATTATCAATAGTTACAGAAAACGATATAGCCCCGAGAGCCCCGTAACGGGCTATAACAAATTCAACAAGCTGCCTGCCGACATCATATAAATTATTTACAAAAATCAATCTGGTAATAGCTATTTTATAAGGATTTCCCATCGTCGGCAAAACCGTAATCATTCCAAGAATATTATCTTTTTCCAGCATAATATAAGATTCGGGCAAAAATTTGTATTTCAAAGGCACATAAGTATGCAGAGTACGAACAGCTTCATTCCGGAGGTCTTTTGTAAAACGATCACTGTCATCGCTTCCAAAAAACTCAGCCATCTTTTTTATCTTTGGAATATCAAAACAGGTTAGCCGCTTAATCCTCGTCATATCTATATTATATAACTTTTGAACGTAATTCGCAAGTGTCCGGATATAGAGTTTTAATATAATTTTGTTAAATTATTTCCTTTATGATAAAATTCTTGCGGAGATGATTTTTATGAAAACAGCAGTAATTGAAAAAGGAAAAATCATATTAAAACAAACCCCGAATATTAGTCTGGATGGACGTGACGGAGCCATTGTAAAAGTATTAGGCTGCGGTTTGTGCGGGTCTGATATTGTTAAGTTAAAAGAAAAAATTTCTCCGGACGGAACAGTTTTGGGGCATGAAATTACAGCAGAAATTATAGAAATAAATTCCAAAACAAATTTTAAAGCCGGAGATAAAATAATAACTTCCCACCATATCCCTTGCGGAAAATGCAAATATTGCAAAAACGGCAATGTATCAATGTGTGCACACTTTAAAGGGACGAACATCAGACCAGGCGGATTTAGCGAGTTTGTTTATGTTTCTGAAGAACATCTTCAAAATGTAGCTTATCTTATCCCGGATAATTTAACCGAAATAGAGGCCTCGTTTTACGAGCCCCTGGCCTGCTGTGTCAGAGCGATTAAAAGGGCAAATCTGCCTGCCGGATCAACCGTTCTTGTAATAGGGCTGGGTTCAATAGGAATATTAATGTCTCAGGCTTTAAATGCATTTGGAATGGATGTTATAGGCTGTGATTTAATCCCGGATAGAATAAACTTTCTAAAAAATTTGGGAATAGAGTCATTCCATGTAAAAGATCTCCCCGAAAGACTTGAAGCTGATGCAATATTTATGACGTCAGGAGCAGATAAGGCTATTGATACAGCACTTAAATCCGTGAGAAACGGTGGAACTATTCTTGTATTTGCCAGTACCCCTATGAATTGGGGATATCCTAATAATGAAATTTATTACAGAGAATTAACTGTTATGGGAAGTTATTCCCCTTCTCCCAAAGATTTGAAGGACTCTTTGGAACTGCTGAAATCTGGAAAAGTTTCAGTAAAAAATATTTCAACCCCTTATGACTTTGCGGACATCCAAAAAGCATTTGATGATACAATTGCCAACAGGATTATGAAAGCATACATTGTTATAAATAATTAAAAAGGATATTATAATGAAAGCAATTCAATATTACGGCCCAGGAAATATTCAACTTGAAAACGTTATGGTTAAACCTCCTGAAGAAGGAGAGGTTGTCGTAAAAATAATGTCTGCACTTACTTGCGGCACGGACGTAAAAACATTCCGCCGCGGTCATCCGGTATTGATAAAAAATATCCCTTCCGGTTTCGGACACGAATTTGCAGGAATTGTTGATCGTGTAGGAAGAGGTGTTACCAACGTAAAAGTGGGGGATAGAGTTGTTGCAGCTAACTCTGCTCCTTGCGGAAAATGTTTTTTCTGCAAAAGAGGCGAGTATAATCTCTGTGAAAATCTTGACTTATTAAACGGAGCGTATGCTGAATATATAACAGTTCCGGCAAGAATAGTCAAAAAAAATATGCTTATAATACCTAATTCATTAAGTTTTGATAAAGCAGCTTTTTGCGAACCTCTTGCAAATGTTGTTCACGGAGTAGAAAAAACAGAAATAAAAGAGGGTGACACTGTCGGAATAATTGGTATAGGGCCGATTGGTTTAATGTTTGCAAGGCTTGCCAAACTTAAGGGCGCAAAAGTTATTGCGGCCGGAAGAAATCCGATAAAACTCAAGTTAGCAGAAGAATTTTCACACGCTGATGAAATTGTTGATTTGACAAGATACCCTAATCCGGAAAAGATATTTAAAAACTTTACTGAAGAAGGAAAAGGACTTGATATAGCAGTTGAATGCGTCGGGCTGCCTGAAATTTGGGAAAGAATGTTCTCTTGCGTAAGACCCGGCGGAACCGTACACTTTTTTGGAGGGTGCAAATCCGGATCAACCGTAACTTTTGACACTACAAAAATGCACTATGGAAATATAAAATTAATGAGCGTATTTCACCATACTCCAAAATATTTTCGAATGGCACTTGATTACATTGCTTCAGGAGAAGTTGAAGTTGAAAAACTGATTACCGGAACCATAGGCCTTGATAAAATAGAATGGGCTATGCAGCAGCATATTGAAGGGAAAGCTATCAAATTTTTGGTTAAACCCTGGGAAAAAATAAGCAACTAGCTTTCTATCAGCGAAAAATCCTCCGGCAGTTTTTCTTCCAGTCTTTTAAACAGTTCGGAAGGTTTAATCCCAAGCGCCTCGCAAATTGTCATAATAGAAATTAACTTTGGTTCATTTATGGCATTTTCAATTCTGCTTAACATTGACTTTTGAATGTCAAACTCATAGGCCAAAACCCTTTGTGATTTCCCCTGTTTCACCCTTTCTTCTTTAATAATCAAGCCCAATGTTTCAAAAATAATTCTGGCTTTTTTACTGTTTGAGTGTTGCATATATAGAATTTTATGATACTATTTAATTTAAGAATATCTATACATAGAACCTGGCAGCATAATACCTATGACCGAAATAAGCAACATAGAAGAAAAATATTTTAGACTTAAAGATAGATTGAATGAAATCTATGCTTTATACAAAACAATGCATCAATCATTTTTATATTCTCAAACCGATACAGAGTCTAATTATGATGTTTCGCATCTTATATTTATATCTGAAATTATAGAAAAAAATTTATACGATATCTGCGAATAAAATTTTATCATAAAACATTATTGCAAAATAAAAAAGGCGATTGAAATAACCGCCTAAATAACCAGATTTTACACTATATAAGTGTTCAGAAAGGAAGTCTGTTTTTGTTCTTTATTCACCCAAATTCAGATGAGAGAATTGAACAATTTTATTTTTGCCGCGTTTTTTGGCATTGTATAACGCGTGTTCCGCATAACGGATAATAGTGTTAACATCCTCTTCAACATTTTCCAGACAAGGATAAGTTGATATGCCGCCGGAAATTGTAATCGGATGTCTTTCTTCTTCTCCGGCCGGAATAAATTCCATTCTTTCAATATCTCTTCTGAAACGTTCTGCAAAAAGATATGCATTATCTTCAGAAGTATTAGGAAGTATCAAAAGGAATTCTTCATCTCCATAACGTGTAAGAATATCTTCTTTCCTGATAAGCTGTTTCAACTTATCAGCAATAGAACGGAGAAGAACATCTCCCCAATCATAGCCGTATATATCATTAACTACTTTGAAAAAGTCTAAGTCAAACAGCAAACAAGAAAGCTTGGTTCCGTAACGTCTTGCTCTTGAAATTTCCTGCTCAAGTCTTTCATGAAGATACTTTCTGTTATGAAGCCCGGTAAGTTCATCCGTAGTAGAAACTTCAGTAAGCTTATCTTTCAACTCCTTAACCTTTAAAAGAGATTTTGCCCTTATAACAAGCTCATCATTATCGACAGGAGTCTTAATTAAATCGTACGTAAGAGCTCGGACAACAGTTCCTTTGAAAGGTTCGCCGATAAATAAAACAGGAGATTTAAACTTTGTAACCATTAAAACATCCTTAATATCAGGAACATCCTCAATAACTATAAGTCCGGCATTAAGCATTTCATAATCACGTAACTTATCAGCATCCTCAATTCTAACATTAGTGTCATCTATTGTTGCTAATATATCAGCTAAATCAGAACTATTTTTTGTTGTATAAACTATAATATTTTTCATCTAAAAGACCTTCTTACTCTCTTTATGTTGAAAGTTTAACACATATTATATCTCAAGGGCAATTTGTAACGATATATTACATAGATTTACAAAAGCTTTTGTTACAAAACGTTAACATTATTCTCAAAACTCTAAAGTTTTAAAATAAAAAGTTCGTAATAAAAATTACAGGTTACGACGGAAGAAAGGACGGATAAAAAACCTATGGGTATGGCTGCAACACAAGCGAGATTATTGAGCCTAACAGCTCGATTGACCGATAATGAAAATTCCGGTCAGTCTATTTCTTATGCTAAAATACGGCTTGCAGACCAAACAGAACAAGTTAACACAGATTATCTCAATGCTTTAAAGGCAACTAAGCTTACTGTATTAACAGGTTTTAGCGGTTCGGAAGAAATTTATACAGATATATCTTATGCTTTAATGACCGGATACAATACAGTAGCTTGCGGTTTACAGTATATTGTCACAGACAAAAAAGGAAAAATTCTCGTAACCCAGCAGCAGGCAGCAGCATTTGAAGCAGGAAACGGAGATTTTAACACTTTCCTATACAAATTAGGATACTCTCAATCCGACATTAATATTAAAGCATCAAGTACCACCGCAACTGACAGCGAAAAAGCAGAAGCTTATCAACAAATTCATGAAGCTTGGGATCAATATTTAACATCAGTAGGACTCCATATCGGAGAAGATGAAGAACACGGGTTGGATTTTGGATACACTTCATTCAGCACAACACCTTACGATGGGTATCCTACTTATACTTTAACAGATTTGGAAACAGGTGAAAAACAAACTAAGGCTCTTAATTATGAGGGTACAACCCAGGAACAAAGAGAATTATATGACTATGCCGTTGCATTAACCGAGTCATATTATGGGACCTCAGACTCTTCTACTACCCTAAAAACTGCTGCTGATGCAGATAACACCGGATATATTAACTATCTTAAAAATATATTCCAAAAAATGGCATCTGCCGGATATTACACAGAAGATGACGAAAGCGAAACTTTAAAAGACAATTCCTGGTTCGAAAATGAATTGCGCGACGGGAATTTACAACTTGAATACTATTCAGCTGTTGAAAAACAATTTGTGTCAACCTCTATTGACTCTGATCAGTCTATTCAGGAGGTAACTGACGAACGCGCAATTGCACTTGCTGAGCAGGAATATGAAACCAAAATTGCAGATCTTGAGGCAAAGGACAATAAATATGATCTTGAATTGAAAAAACTTGATACGGAACATAACGCCTTACAAACAGAATATGAATCTATTAAAGGTTTAGTTGACAAAAATATTGAAAAATCATTTAACTGTTTTTCATAATTATTAAATGTGTAAATTTATTTTATCCCAATAAATTATTGATTCCTATTCCTTTTATTTCCTTATTTTACAAAAAATTCGTAATTTTTCCCCTGCCGCTTAATATTAAGCGGTTTTCTTTATGTTATTATAGAGAAGAAAATAAGGAGAAATTTTATGAAAGCTGTTGTATTTGATGAAGGTTTAAAACTTGACAAAAATTATCCGAAACCAGTTCCGCAAAAAGGAGAGGCTCTTATAAGAGTAACATTGGCCGGGATATGTAATACTGATTACGAAATAACAAAGGGCTACATGGGCTATAAAGGAATATTAGGCCATGAAGCGGTTGGAGTTGTGGAAGAAATCAATGATGAAGATCAATCACTTCTTGGTAAACGTGTTGTTTCAGAAATAAGTTACGGATGTAAAGAGCCTGACTGCCAATATTGTGCCGAAAAACTTTACCGGCATTGTCCTCAAAGGCATACTCTGGGTATCTGGAGAAAAGACGGCTGTTTTGCAGAATACTTTACAATGCCGCTTGAAGTTCTTTTTGAAGTTCCGGATAACGTTACAGACGAACAAGCCGTTTTTGTTGAACCTCTTGCTGCTGCATGTGAAATTACAGAACAACTTCATATAAAACCTTTTGAAAAAGTTGTGGTTCTTGGTGACGGGAAATTAGGACTTATTACTGCGCTCACGCTTAATGCCCAAAATATTGACGTAATGCTGGTCGGAAAACATCAAAATAAACTTGATATTGCAAAAGCACAAGGCGTTGAAACAAAACTTCTTAATGATTTGGAAGTTAAAAAAATATATGATGTTGTGGTTGAGGCAACCGGCTCAATTTCAGGATTTGAAACAGCTCTTGCATTGACCAGACCAAGAGGAACACTGGTTCTTAAAAGTACGGTTGCAGCCTCAAAAGAGTTTAATCTTGCCCCTATTGTAATTGATGAAATTACTGTTTTGGGCTCACGTTGCGGCCAATTTGGTGCAGCCCTGAGACTCTTAAAATCCGAAAAAATTGATTTTTCACCTTTGATTTCTGGAGTTTACAGTGTTGATAATGCAATAGAAGGTTTTGAAAAAAATAAAGAAAAAGAAACTTTGAAAGTCATTCTTAAGTTTTAAAATTCTATCCAGCCGACTAACTAAGTGCAGGAATTTGATCAAAAGCTTTATAAAGCAGTAAACAAGACAATAAAAAAACGAGTCTTTTTAAAGGCTCGTTTTCTATTTTTTGACTTTACCAACACCGGTACCCCATCCGGCCATATCTTTGTATTGTATAAGCTGTGGAGTGCCGCCGTCACTTGTAAGCGCGTATTGGTTTCCTTTAGTATATTTGGTTCCGCCGGGACCCTCAACGCATTCATATATCGGCTTGCCGTCAGACCTTTTATCACCGGTAGCAACAAACTTATAAGTTCCTCCATTATCAGTAATTGTAAATGACTGAGGAGTTTCACCCTGTTTAACCTCGCCGTCAACCTTGACTTTACCCTGAATCGGTTGGGTAGGGTTACCTTCATCCTGTGCTACTATTGTAAAATCACTGTTCCAGTCAAATCCGGTAGGAGTTTCCTCTTGCTCAGGACGTTCCTTTGGATCTGTTGGAGGAGGAGCAACAGTAGCTGGAGGTTCTTGAGATTGAGGGGTACGCGTTTCTTGTGTCGTAAGCGGAGTGTTTGGATCTTCCGGTTGTCTTGCGCCTTGTTCTGCAGGTACTTCCTCTGGAGTTTTATCTTTGTTACCAAGCCCGAACACATCCATTAGTTTTCCCAAAATGGCGGCCCCTAAGCCAATTTTACCTATAGTACTTATTCCATCATTACAACTTTGAGGCACTGAATAGTCATAAGCGGCCCAGGCATTGTTATTCCAACCTCTGTATGATGTTTGCATTCCATAGAAGTTATTTTGGATATATGTGTTCCCTCCGCCGACACGTACTCCATTCCATTGTCCCGGACGAAATGCCTGGCGGCTCATTGGTCTATCTAGTCTTTGGGGATTGTTAAATCTGATACCCATATAATACCTCTGTTATACTCTTTATATATATAAAGTATATACTATTTAAATAATTGCTTTTTGAGTGTAATTTTATGTTACATTTCTTAACAACTATTCGGAAATCAACACATAATTGGGGGGGAACAGTATTCTTAATATAAATCAGGCCTTAAATTTTCCAAATAAAGAGGAAATATATTAACTAATCCTTTTTTCAAAATCCTGACCGCCAACTATTTTTA
The DNA here is from genome assembly GCA_944325075.1 of Candidatus Gastranaerophilales bacterium. Taxonomy (GTDB): domain Bacteria; phylum Cyanobacteriota; class Vampirovibrionia; order Gastranaerophilales; family Gastranaerophilaceae; genus UBA1221. The sequence continues at coordinate 38,816 of CALUYU010000007.1, read as the reverse complement.
AATGTCTTTGAGCACCTTCACCAACACTTTTGCTTTTAAGGTTATGCTGCTCGACAAGTTCGTGTTGAAGTTTTCTGATTTGTTGATTTTGGGGTTGGAGCTCAATATGCTCCGCACCGGCAAGGATTTTATTTATAGCAGCTTTTGCCTCGTCAAGCGCACGTTCGGCATCATCATAATATCCTTGCAAGGCTTCTGATGTTTCTGTTATTTGAAGTGCTTCTTTAAGAACTTTTTGTATTTGTGCCATAGAATTTGTTTTTATATAGAATATTTGCAGTCTGTAATCGTTTGCTGTACTCAAAACTTTAGCTCCGCCTTTTGCAAAATTCTTGTGTGCGATAACAATATCCGCCTCATCAAGATTTCTTGTAATCTCTGCGTTCAGATCCAAACGTTCAATTACTTTTTCCACAATGGTTCTTGAAACCGCGTATAAGTATATTTTTTTGAAATTTTTTACATCCTCAACATATTTTTGCCGTGAGAATGAATATTTCAGGCTGTCAGACGGATTAATTTTATCTTCAAGAGCCTGAATTTGTTCACTTATAGTAGGCTGCGGCTTATGCTGTTCGGCCGGCTTAGGATCTTCTGAATAATTTTTATCAACTTTTCTTATTTCAGGTCTGATAGGCCATCCTCTCAGAATATAATCAACAGCTTCAGCAGTATCTTTGTATACAGCAAGGGTATTACGATCAAGAATTTCAATAACGATATCAAAAGTTGGCTGTTTTTCTCTTTCCAGAACAGTTTTCTGAGAAGCACGCCTTCTTGCCTCGTCATCACCCAAAGTAACCGATTGGATACCACCGACCAAATCTGATAAAGTAGGGTTTTTAATTAAGCTTTCCAGAGAATTTCCGTGAGCAGTTGCGATAAGCATAACCCCGCGTTCGGCAATAGTTCTTGCAGCCTGAGCTTCTTCTTCAGTCCCGATTTCATCAACTACAATAACTTCAGGAGTATGATTTTCAACAGCCTCAATCATAATATCTTTCTGGAACTGCGGCTGGGAAACCTGCATTCTTCTTGCATGTCCGATTGCCGGATGAGGAGTATCGCCATCGCCTGCAATTTCGTTTGAAGTATCAACAACAACAACACGTTTGCCCAATTCATCTGCTACAAGGCGTGAAATTTCGCGCAACTTTGTAGTTTTACCAACCCCGGGCCGGCCAAGGAAAAGAATACTTTTCCCCATCATACAAATATCCTTTATACAAGCAATTGTCCCCGTAACAACTCTACCAATTCTGCAAGTAAGACCAATAACTTTTCCCTGACGATTTCTTATTGCACTTATTCTGTGGAGTGTTCCGGGGATCCCTGAACGATTATCGGAAGTAAAACTTTGTATCCGGTCGGTTATATATTTAAGATCTTCATCTGTTACAAACTCGTTTCCAAGATATTCAATACGGCCGCCGGAATGTCTTATCTCAGGTGTTCGGCCAATATCAAGAACAATCTCAATAACGTCCTCCATCTGCTCATAGGTGATATACTTTTTCACCTTATCCGGCAGGACCTCCACTAATCGGTCAAGATCGTTTTGAAACTGTATACTGCTCATTTTTATCACGCCTTTCTATATTTTGTTATATCTTATATATACAAAATAATTATTGGCTTGTTTATTTGGGACTTCAACTATCTCCATGTATATTATACCACTTTTTAAAAAATTTAACTCAAATATTTATACTACATTTGTAGTAATTTTACAAAACTTTACATTGTGTTTTTTGAAAAGTGTTGCCATCACACGTTTTTAAGCTCCCGGGTTATGTTGTTTTAATTTTGATGTTATAAAAAATTTAAAATAGGGCATAAGTAACCTTCAACAAATTAATACTATTAAGCTTAATATATCTTATTATTTTAGAAACAAATACATCCTGAACTGACTTATTTGTAAATTTCATATATTTATACTAGATTTTTTTATAAAAAATGTTATATAATAAATAACAGGAATTATTAAATTTCTGAAGATAATTAAAGTAAGAATAGAAGGGTATAAAAATGAGCAAGAAAAAAGCGATATTAGTAGCTGTTATGATGTTATTTATCTCATATGGAGCAGCAAATGCCGTATCCGGACCTTTTGGATATGATTTACAGAAAGATATGCACAGAAGTAAAAATAAAGCCGCTGAGGGAGATAAACAGGATGATAAGCAAAATACAGCTCAAAGCAAACCATATAATCCTTTTGAACCAAAGGATGCCAAGAATTTCTATTCCTTTGTTCCATTAAAAGACTTGTTCGTTGACTCTATTGATAAGAATACAGAAAATTATCCAAATCCGACTTTACAAAGTGCTATTGCAAGATATAACGAAGGCAACTACACAGGTTCACTTCAAGAACTATACGCATATATAGACAAACACCCGAATGATGCGTATGCATACTATTGTATGGGGCTTGCATATACCAAAATAGGTGAAAATACAGCAGCACAAAACTGTTTCCAAAAAACAATTAACTGCTATGCTACAGGTCAATTACTAGATATGGCTTTGAAAGGCCGTGACTGCATAACAGGCGGTGAATTCTGCAAATCTCCGGAACAACTTCTTCCGATATCAGATGACAGTGAAAACCCTGAAGCAAGCAAGCTTGACCAGTTCATTAACGCACCTTATACCGGTAACGGTTTTTCACCTGAACTCCAAAAAGAATACAAACAAAAACAACTTGAAACATTACAAAAAACTATCAACAGAAAAGATTCTCTAAATGAAAAAGACATTGAATTAATCAAAAAAATCCAAAATAAATCAGAAGCAATAAGCGGAGAAAAACTTGCAATGTCACCAAGCATTGACGGGGAGCCTTCAAATACAGAAGTTTTAGAGGCCATTGATGTTTTGAAAAGAGCAGGATTAAATATATCTGCCTCAGAACCAACCGCTCCGGTTTCATCCGCAGAAAGCAACTCAGATGTTGTCAATAAAGACTCATTTATGCCATCTCAGGAACTTCAGCAAATTAACATGATGCTTGGAAATACAAATTCCTCTAATAATGATCCGATGATGACAATGCTCCCTTATATGATGGACAGCAATAAAAACGGTCAGAATATTGATCCGCAAATCATTCAGGCAATGATGATGAACTCTATGATGAACAGTTTGGGATCAATGAATTCTACAGACAATAAATAAAAATAAACATACTATTATGAATTCCGAATATTCAAAAGCTAAAGAGAAATTGTTGGCAGCCGCAGATAGTGACTGTCAACAATTTTTTATTAAAAACAGCCTTGTTCTTGAAAATGCTTATTATGAACTTCTTAACAACAATCCGGTCAATGCCCGCAAACTCTTTTTACAAATTTCAGATATGGACATAAGAGCCCATTGGGGAGCATTTATATCCGCAATGGTTACGGGGAAAATAGATGAGTATCCGTCTTACTTTGAACTAAGAAACTTCTTTGAAATAGATTTAAATCTTTTTTTACAAAGATACCTTGGGAATTATGTTGAAAATATAGTTAAATATCTGGATTGGCTATGCACAATAAACCCCGAAGTGCATAAGTTTACGGGAAGAGTGTTTCTAAAAAACGGATATACTGAATATGGGTTATTCTACCTTAACCGGGCTCAGGATTACTTCTTTCAGGATCCGGAACTGCATTACCTTCTTGCTGAATATTTTGTTTCAGTAAATGATTTAGATAATGCAAATATTTCACTAAAAAATTGTCTAAAAATTTTACCGGAGTATTTTCCCGCAATTAACTTGCAAAAAAAGTTAAACATTAATTGTAAGTAAAAATTGTTTATGATACACTTATAATACTTTATAACCCCAAGGAGAAATTTTATGATCATAATAATGGAACGCAATGCCACTAAAGTCCAGATTCAACGGGTAATCGACTTTCTTAAGGATAATGATTTTCAGGTAAGACATAATGTAGGCCAGGTTCACACAGTTATAGATGCAATAGGAGATAAAACAACTATTACTCCCGGAAGAATTGCGGCCTTTGACGGTGTCAAAGAAGTAAAAATTATCAGGGAACCGTTCCGTCTGGCCTCAAGAGACCGTAAACCCGAGGATACAATCATAGAATTTTCAAATGGTGTAAAAATCGGTGGAAATAATAAACCGGTTGTAATAGCCGGCCCTTGTTCTGTTGAAGCAGATTACGGCGCATTATTGGAAGTTGCGGTTGCTGCAAAAGAAGCAGGATGTGAATTTTTACGCGGAGGAGCATTTAAACCAAGAACCTCCCCGTATGACTTTCAGGGATACGGAGAAAAGGCACTACAGTTTATGAAACGTGCCAGTGAAGAAACAGGATTGCTTACGGTGAGTGAAGTTATGGATGCAAGCGAGCTGCCAATGATGCTTGACTACATTGATATACTCCAGATAGGCGCAAGAAATGTTCAGAACTTTAAACTTCTGAAAGCTGTCGGAAAATGCAATAAACCGGTTATATTAAAAAGAGGTCTGGCAAGTACAATAAGGGAATTTCTTCTTGCGGCCGAACATATTATGTACAACGGAAACAATAAAGTAATTCTCTGCGAAAGAGGAATAAGAAGTTTTGACAGTGCATTTACCCGCAATGTTATGGATATAGCGTCAATTCCGGTTATCAAAAAATATTCACATCTGCCTATAATAGTAGATCCAAGCCATGGAACCGGACAAAGATATTTGATAGAACCAATGGCTAAAGCCGGACTTGTTGCTGGTGCAAACGGTATAATGATAGAGGTTCACAATGACCCTGAAAATGCTCTTTCAGACGGTAAACAAAGTCTTCCGATTCCAATGTTTAAAGATGTCATGAAACGTATAAATAAATTCATGGATCTTATTAAGGAAGAAGAAGTAGCCATAAGATAATCAAAATAAATTTCGCAGTAATTCAGCAATGCAAAATTATATATATTGACGGAAAGCCTATCGTATGTTAGAATGAACATAAAGAAACATATCCTAGGAGTAGTTAATATGAAAAAAATTTTTATAAGCCTGGCAGCAGTTATAGCAATGACAATTGGGCAGACAGTATTTGCAAAAACAGTTCCCGTAACAGCAATTACACCTTTTAACAATACAAATCCACCGTCAGAAATAGCTGTAAAAATTAACAGTAATATTCAGGTAACAGATGATATTGTATTATTTGAAGGTTTTATCGTAAAAGGGAAAGTTGTTCTTCAAAACGGAATGCTGGCATTTGTACCATACAGCTTTATAAATATCCATAATGAAGAAGGCCAGTTTGAACCACAGACATACGGGATATTTGACGGCATTGTAAACAACAATGGTCAGGTAGTAAGAGTAAACCAGGGTACTTCTGTTAATATTAATAAAGGGCAGATGTTTGTAATGGAATTTAAGGATGTAGTTCCTAAAAAAACAGAAATGCCGCAAAATGTAACAGAAACTGCAACAAATATTGTTATAGACTCAATGGAACCCGCAACAATTGAGTCCCAAAAACCATTCGCTAAAAAATTACCTGGTTTGCCGGTAACAGATTTAAGTACAATGGATTCTACAAATCTTTATAACCCTGCAATGCCGCTTAATAATATTTTAAAAAACCGTAATGGAGAGTTTTTAAGATAAGATAAAAAGGGCCGGAAGATGAGAGAAATTTTTAAAAAGCTGTTTTTATGTTCTGCAATACTGGTAATGACCTCAGCGGCAGCAATTGCAAAAAATGTAAAAGTTGAAGCTTTAACCCCGTTTTCAACAGAAAATCCGGTTGAAAAAATGGAAGTAAAAGTTTTGGAAGAAGCAGAATTGGATGATTTGGTTTTAGAAAAAGGATTCATTCTTTCAGGAAAAACAACTGACGTCGTATCACCAAAACGACTTAAAAGAGATGCAACATTTTCTTTCATACCGGAAACCTATACTGATAAATCAGGCCAGGTTCACACTTTCCCTGAAAACTACAAAGGAAAATATGGAATGCCTTTAGACAAAAAAGGATTGGTTAAAAATGCCGGACTGACTGTCGGCGGATTTTTTGTAAAGGGTTTGAGTTTAGGCTATAACGCAGTAGAAGGTGCCGTAAAAAATGAAGAAGGGAACAGATTAAAATCATCAGCCGTCAATGTATATGAAAATTCAGCATTTTCATACATAGAAAACGGACAAGAATTATCAATTCTAACCGGTGACATATTTTTGTTAAAATTTAAACTTAAATCAGACAAAGATGAAGAAGAAGATCTTCCAAATTATGAATATACACCGATAGATAATAACACAGAAAACGTTACGCCTGAACAGGAACTTTAATTGCGCCGGATCCTTCAAGTATAATTTCAGTCTCTACATCGGCTTCAGAAAAAACAAGTTTTGTTTTTTCAACACCGTTTTCAACAAAACCGCTAATTTCCTTTATTTTTAAGTCATTCATTGACATACTCCTTTATGTTGTTACCATTATAGCAGATTTTATAATGATTTTCAACCCCCTAAAGTGTCGGAAATATTAAATTTTAAGGCATTTGTAACAAAAATAAATATTGAATTTGCATAAAAAGCATGTTTATGCTATTTTACAAGTGGTTAAATATGTTTGATAGGCATAGCCCTAGTCCGGGTTAGTAGTCAAATCAAAGGAACCTTAAACCCATAAGGGAACAGATTTACACTAATTATATTCACAAAGTTTCCGGATGGAACTTTTTAACCCGTAGTACACTAAATTATAAGGAGAAAAAAGATGCCAGCAGCATCAATGATTGAACTTTTAGAAGCCGGTGTTCACTTTGGACACCAAACACAAAGATGGAACCCTAAAATGAAACCGTATATTTACGGAGCAAGAAACGGGATTTACGTTATTGATTTACGTAAAACAACTGAATTGCTAGATGAAGCTTACGCTGTTGTAAGAGAATTTGCAGCAAGAAATAAAAACATTTTGTTCGTCGGAACAAAAAAACAAGCTTCAGAAGTAGTTGAAGAAGAAGCAAAACGTTCAGGCGCATATTATATTAACAGAAGATGGCTTGGCGGTATGCTTACAAACTTTGATACAATAAGAGGCCGTGTTAATAAATTAAAAGAATTAGAAGAATTTATGAATTCCGGACACGCAGAAAAATTACCTAAAAAAGAAATTGCCCAGCTAAACAGACAATTAGGGAAGTTGAGCAAAACTTTAGGCGGTATAAAGGATATGAGAGGACTTCCTGATCTTATATTTATTATTGATCAGGGTAAAGAACTTATCGCAATCCAGGAAGCTAACAAATTAGGTATACCGGTTATTTGTTTGGCTGACACTAACGCTAATCCGGATGGAATAAACTACATCATCCCTGGAAATGATGATGCTATACGTTCTATCAAATTGATTACCTCAAAATTGGCAGATGCAGTTTTAGAAGGTAAACAATTAAGAGAAAACAACGCTAATCAGAAAGCCAAAATAGAAGAAATTAAAGCTGAAGATGCCGGCGTTGAAGCAGAAAAAATTGCAGAATAATTGTAAGTCGTAAATATATGTTGAGACGTTAAGCACTGAAAATTAAATATAATTGCTCAGACTTAACGTCTTAACTATATAACGGCAATAAAAAAGGAGAGAATAAATGAATATTACAGCTCAAATGGTTAAAGAACTCAGAGATAAAACCGGCGCCGGAATGATGGATGCTAAAAAAGCATTAGTGGAAACAGACGGCGATATGGAAAAAGCAATGGAAGTTCTTCGCCAAAAAGGCATTGCCTCTGCTGATAAAAAAATGGGCAGAATTGCCGCTGAAGGCTTGGTTGCATCTGTTGTTTTAGATGACTGCGGTGCTATGGTTGAAGTTAACTGCGAAACAGACTTTGTTGCTAAAAATGAAGAATTTAAAGAACTTGCAAATTGTCTTGCTGAAGGTGTTGCAAAAGGTAATCCGGCCGATGTTGAAGCTTTCATAAATTCAACTTGCCCTAAATGCGGAAAAACTGTAGAAGAAATTATTAAAGAAAAAATTGCCTCTATCGGTGAAAAAATTACTTTCAGAAGATTTGTACGCTATGAAGGCAACACTGCAAGCTATATTCACAACGGCAAAATCGGTGTATTAATCCAAACAGATAAAAAAGATAACGAATTAATGAATGATATCTGTCTTCATATTGCATCAAGCGCACCTGAATTTATTTCAAGAAATGAAATTCCTCAGTCAGTTATCGATCATGAAACTGAAATTGAAATGGGTAAAGAAGACCTTCAAAAGAAACCTGAAGCAATCAGAGCAAAAATTGTTGAAGGCCGTGTTAATAAATTAATGGCTGGTAAGTGCTTGCTTGAACAACCTTTCGTAAAAAATCCGGATGTAACTATAGGACAATTAATTGAAGGGAAAATGGAAATAAAAGCATTTACAAGATATATGCTTGGTGAAGGCCTTGAAAAGAAACAAGAAAACTTTGCAGATGAAGTTATGAGCCAAATTAAAGGCTAAGCAGATAAATAATAATAAATAAAAACAATCCCTCCGGGCTATGTTCCTGAGGGATTGTTTATAATAAATATTAATTAATGATTTTTTAACATCTTAATAATTTTCTTCGCCAAATCATTATAATTATGAGTATTTATAGTAAATCTAGATTGACTAATAACTGAAGTATTAGCTGGAATTTTTCCAGATTGGAAGTGAAAACGCTTACCATTTTTTGTTTTTAGATCTAACGAATAAATATCTTTCAAATTCTTAAGTTCTCTTTTTAGTTCACTGAACAATCGTTTTTCTGAATTTCTTTCTTTATTTTTTAAATATTTTTCTTTAGAAATTTGTAAATCAAATTTTTCCTGTTGTTTTTCAATTTTATCTAAATCTTTAGACTTTTGGTCAGAAGATAATTGCATAAGTTCATAATACTTTCTTGTATCTTTAGGATCAGTTATAAACATGCCACGTTTTATATATTCATAAACTTTAGCAGCTACCATATCTTTAATTTGGCGTTCAGTATAAAAGGATTTATAATTCTTTATTTCTCTTTTGAGTTTCTTTCCAATTCTTAAACCAACTTCGTTATTCCATAAATCCATATTTTCTTCATTTGTCGGTTGTCCCATATACAAATTACCATTACGCTCATGAAGTTGTCCCCCTAATTTTGCAAATAATTCGCCATTGACAAATGTCCCCCAAGCTTGCATGTAACCATGTTTAAATGCATCTGCTTCATTATTCCACGTTGCATGGGTAGGGTCCGCACTTTTTTCAAATCCAAATTTTTTTTGATAATAAATTGTATCATTATAAATTTCTTTTTTATATTCATCAACTGGGCCAAGTTGTTCTATATTCCATAAAACATCGTACTTTTTATTCATATTGAATTTTCTCCTTGTTTTTTATATAGTTACAATAGTATGAAACTGAAATTGTATCCTATGAGCAAATTTTATACTTTGAATATTCTTGGTTATTCTTGCTGGGTGTTTCATATTTTGTTGCTTATTCTTGCAGTTTTATGCTTCCTGATCTTTACAAACTTTTATATAGATAAACCTATTTTAGGTCTTTTTAATGGTGTTGCTCTTATTAGTGGCTGTTATATTTTTTACTTTTGGTTTATTTTAACCGTGATTGCCGCAGGAATTTTAGAAATTATTTTTCGAAAACTTGGAAAAATTAACGGATATAATCAAATAAACGGAAACAAACAAATTGCGGATCTTATATGTTTGGGAAGCATAGCTTTTATTCTGTTATCATACTATATTTTTTATAGATGCATTTCATTATTAATGAAAATTTTATAACTTTTTTTAATTGTAATTCTTATTCATATATTGAATTTCCCTATTTTCTTGTAGTATAACTATTATATGAAATTAAAAATATATCCTCTTAGCAAATTTTATAGTCTTAATATTTTGGCATATTCTCCGTGGGTATTTCATATAGTACTTTTTTCCCTTGCTATTTATAATTTTTTAATTTATCCAAAATTCTGTACTGATAGTGCATTCTGGTGCTTTTATTCAGAAGGCGCACACATTATGTACTGGTATATTATATACTTTTGGTTTATTTTAACCGTGATTGCCGCAGGAATTTTAGAAATTATTTTTCGAAAACTCGGAAAAATTAACGGATATAATCAAATAAACGGAAACAAACAAATTGCGGATCTTATATGCTGGCCGAGTATTCTTTCTATACCGTTATCGTTTTATTTGATCTATAAATCAGTTTCTTTAATGGACATAATATTTTTCCTCAATGATTAAAATCAAACGCGTTTTGCTTGTAATCTTTGAGTTCAAAACCAATAAAAATTATAACAATATTCCACGCTCAATGCAAGTCAGTGATTTCATTTACATGTTTTCGCAAATTAAATATTTTTCCGACACATGCTAAGACTTCTGCCATATTGCAGTTACACATCCAGGCAATGCAGTAAAGCCAAGATCCTTATTCACTTAATAATACCAGCTTTTCGCCTTTTATAACATTTTCTGCATTATTATATTTAGGCGGAGCAATATTATACTGCTTGTTTACAAAAATCTTACTTCCACAAAATGAGGTATGATCCTCTTTTGCTTTTTTAACTTTGTTCAAAAACTTGTGGTCAAGACCTTTTAACCAATCAGAAGCATGGTAAAGAGTTAATGTATTATCCCTCAACACAATTGGAGTGGAGCAATTTTCATCTTTAGCAAGATAGTAGTTATCGTCGCCGCCCTTGTTGAATACATAATATTTGTCATCAGGATCATTAGCATTTATAAATTCCATGCCAGGCCTCAAACCAGCGTGAAGTCCGGTGAAATCATCCTGAACACTTAAGTCAATTTTATTGCCGTCAAGATAAACCGGATTGTTATATGGATCAGAATACTTATCAAATGTATGTGTAGTTCCGGCCGTGTTGAACAATGAGAGAACCGCATTTCCATCAGGAGCATATCTGAACAATGCAGTTACATTTTGCCCGCTGCCGTGCTGCTCTTTCAATAGGAATGGAGCTCCGTCATTTAATGCATGTAATACCGGTCTGGATCTCATTAGTTTAACCTGGTCTTTTTCATCCTTACGTTTTTTAATAAACGGATATTTATTATACCATTCATGGTGAACTGCTGAACGGTTTTTAAGGAAAGTATTTTTAGTTTTTGTTTCATATCCGGTAGATCCAAGGTCATCTCCGGCATATGTTGTTGGTATGCCAGGAGCATTAATCAGGAACTTATCCATACCCAAAGAGTTATTTAGGGCAGGATCAATAGACTTTTCAAATGTTTCTGCAAATAATTGTTCCTTTCTGCCGTTTATTAATCCGGGACTAATACGTGCCAATTCATCTATAACTATTTTTATTAGTTTATGAACTTCCTCAACACCAAAATTATCAGCTTCAAAGTCAACACCCTTATATTCTCCGCCGGCAAGAACAGAAACAATATCTTTTATTTGATTAAAGATTTTTTCTTTATCTGCAGGCATTATAACAAATTTGCCTTTAGAATCTTTCCGTCCGGAATCAACAAGACTTTCAATTGCTTTATAGAAAGCAGAATTTAGTGCTTCACCTCTTGCAACGGCCTTTGAACTTACATATGAATAATCGTAATTATTTACAGCCTCATTTGTTGGAGGTGTATTTGGATTTAAGACTATAAACGCTCTTTTTCTATAATCGAACTTTTCAGGATCATTTAAATTTGCATAAAATAGTCCCATATCAAGAGAAAGAATATGCAAAATACGAGGTTTATCATGGTTATCTACAAAGGTATAAGAGTTAAGAATTGAACTGTAAGGGCCTGAGTATAAAAATTCTTCACCGCCCTCACCGCGTCTAAAGACATTGTTCATACGGTAATCCTGATTTTCACCGTAATCGTTGCCATCTTCGCCGCGTTTTCCGAAAATTTGTCCGATATCCGTAAAATAATGAGAGTAGTTAGCAACAGCATCAACTTTTGCTTCTCTTAAGAGTTTTCTTACAAGATCATTTCTGTATTCATAAACACCGTTTTCATTCTTGCCCTTTTTATAAACAAAACGTTCAGAATCTTCCCCGGCGCCAAGAGAATGAAGGTCAACTTCATCCGTAACCTCTGCTACAATATAGGCATTAGGGTTTTCTTTACGAATACCTTTTTCTGCAAGAGTTCCAATTATATCAATAACTCGATCCCAATTATCTTCAAATGTATCGTCAAGATTTCTTAGAGAATCCATATTAGAAAAATCTTTTGCTGCATCAATTCTCCAGTCAATGCCGCCTTTTGTTCTATCAACGATCATCTCAGCCATCTCAAAACTCTTAAGGTTTGTACCATCAATCATTCTGTAAACAGCTTCTGCCAAATTATTTTTATCGTTTTCAGAAATTCTTTTTATTCCGGAATTGAGCTTGCTTACTAACTCCTGGGCTTCATCTCTTTGAGACGCCCCTATTATATGCAAAGATTTAAGAGATTTTGACCTCAATGCATCGTAATCGTAAGAAATTCCGCCTGTTTCACGGTTCATAGTATACTTAACATCAGGGAATAAACCGCGTACTACTGCAAACTTAGCAATTTCCTGGGTAATAATAGGCAGAACATACTTACCATATGAGGAAGTGTCATCATTTCTGTTCAGCTTAAGATCTTTCGGTAATTTGTCATTGATTTTATCAATAACGTCTCTTGAAAATTTATACATTGCCCCGGTATACATAGCAGTTGTTTGGTTATAAATTTTTTCATACTGAGGGGTTAAGTGAGGGTTTTTGCTTCTTAATAGTTCAAATCTGGATTTACCAATATCCTTAGGGCTTGTTGCTCTGTTAGTAATATACGGAGTAGAGAACAACGCCAAAATATCTTTTCCAACTTCTGTACTCTCCAGAGGATAGCTCATTATTCCGTTAAGAATTGATTCCTGGAAATTATAAAATGATTCTGCCCCATGGAGAATATAATCCTCTTTCAAAACATTATCAACAACACTACGGTTAATGTTATATGAAAGTTTTTCAGGAAGATATTTCTTTGAAATCTTTTCATTAATTAGTTTAAGTGCTTTATCAGCATTCTGGGTATCTATTCCCTTAAGAGTTTGGGCAACATATAAATTCAAAATCTGGTTAGTTTTTTTCGTCCAATATTTAAGTGATGATACTGCATAATCCAAAACTTCAGATTGTTTTTGAGCTTTTTTATCAAAAAATTCTTTTCGTTTGTCAGGCAGAAGATGCATTGCCTCTTCCGCATCTTCATTTGAAAATGTATAGTCAAATTTAGCGATATCTACGTTTGCGTCCCACGTATAAAAACCGCCTTCAATTTTATTTTCAAATTCAAATCTTTCAAACTTTGTAAGAATTCTGGTTGCTTCATAAGAATTTATAGAAATAAACTGTCCGTTAGGAAGTCTTCTGTTAAATTCATTAAATCTCTTGACATTTTCTTCATAAACTTTTGGATCAATCGGGAAAGAATATGCAATCAATGTATCATTATGCGTACCATAGGTCAACGGATTGCTGCCGTTTGGTTTACCATACTTATCAATCTTATGCATGTTATCAAGAATTTGATCCTGGGAAGCCTGGTCAATATTATACACCTGAACATATGTCGGCTCATCTTTATTATATTTTTTATTAGGCACTAAACGTACTTTCCCGTCTGTATTTTGAACCGTATCAAAAGGGGCATTTATTAATTTATGACGAATATATTTATTTTTCTTGCCGAACGCTCCGATTTTCGCGGTCATATCTTTTAAGCTGCCGCATTTAAACCAGTCAAAGAAGACGTCATCTTCTCCGTTTTTAAGAATACTTTGAATATGTATCCCGCTCATACCTTCACTGGTGAAAGCAGAGTCCGCAACAATAGTTTTGCCTTTTGCAAACAACTTTCTTTGAAGTTTTGTGAATGTATCAACGTTATCAACAGCAGAAGAGAACTGGAAACCGCTTTCAAGCCAATATCCGGCTGCACTTGTTCTGTCGCCGGAAGTATGAGGCAGAAGAAAAATTCTGTTATAAACATCCAAACCGCCCTCATCAAGAGAGTGTTCAACACCGGCCAATGTACCGCCTACATGATTGGCAAAGTTTTTGAAAACGCCTAAAGAACTTTCAGCATTAGGGTTAGGAATAATCTTGCCATTTTTATCATATATAAAACGCGGATCGTAATTATCTGCGCAAATCAATATAGCAGCTCCGGCTTCTGTTGCGCCGCTGCTTATTGGAATAACAAGGTTAAATATCTTCTCACCATCACCCGGAACTCTTTTATCAAGTATATCGCCGGCATCTATCTTATAAATTGGCAGCGCATCTTTGTTTGCTTTTGGAACAAGCGAGTAATGATAAGCAAAAGGCGCATTTTCAGGTATTCTGAAATCATAAGCAAGATCTATTTTATTCAATCCGGGTTTTAACTGAATAGCCTCTGATTTATTGCGGGGATTTTTTATCTTTGTGAAACCATTAGTATCATAATCCCCGTTTTTATCAGGTACTACGGAATAAAGTTCAAGATAACAATCATATCTTTGCGGATCATAAGGATAGCTCCACTCATAATACTTTTCTCCGTATTCATCTTTTTTAATGTTGAACCCGGTAAAATTTGTCTGCTTTATTGCCCGAAACTTATCATTTAAACTTACTTTCACAATTACTCCTTATTTCTACACTTATAAATCTTGTAAAAACAATTTTTTGCCAAATCTTCATCCTATATTAAGAAATTTTTACATAAATATAACTCACTTTACATAAAGTATTACAAAACATTGCTATTTTGTTTTTTAATTTTATAATATTTATTGTAAAAATGCACTGAGTTGCTTAAATTATAGGAGAAATTAAATGGTAATGACAGAATTCAAATGCGATATTAAAGATATTAATCTTGCAGAACAGGGCGAAAACCAAATTCAATGGGCGCTAAAGGATATGCCTGTTCTGAAACAGATACAAAAAAGGTTTGAAGTTGAAAAACCATTTAAGGGTTTAAAACTGGCTGCCTGCTCACACGTCACAAAAGAAACAGCAGCTTTATGCCTTACAATGCAATCCGGCGGGGCAGATACCATACTTGTAGCATCAAACCCTTTGTCTACTCAGGATGATGTTGCCGCTGCACTTGTAAAATATCACAATATACCGGTATTTGCGATGGCCGGGGAAACAGTTGAACAATACAAGGCTCACATTAATGAAGCTATAAAATTCCAGCCTGATTTAATTATTGAAGACGGCTGTGATCTTGTATCAGCTATCCACGTTGACTATCCGGAATTAGCAGAAAAAGTTACCGGGTCTACTGAAGAAACTACTACCGGAATTATAAGACTTCAGGCAATGGAAAAAGAAGGAAAATTAAAATTTCCGGCAGTTGGAGTTAACACAAGTTTAACTAAACACTTATATGATAACAGATATGGAACCGGACAAAGTACTATTGACGGGATTTTAAGAGCCGCAAACATACTAATCGCCGGAAAAACTGTTGTAATATCAGGATATGGATGGTGCGGTAAAGGCTGTGCAATGAGAGCAAAAGCTATGGGAGCTAATGTTATCGTTTGTGAAGTTGATCCGTTAAAAGCACTTGAAGCTGCAATGGAAGGTTACAGAGTCATGCCGATTGCAGATGCCGCTAAGGAAGGCGATATATTTATAACAGTTACCGGAGACAAGCATGTTGTTGATGTTCCTCATCTGCTTACAATGAAGGACGGAGCCTTTGTTGCTAACGCCGGACACTTTGATTGGGAAGTAAATGTCGGAGACTTAAGAGCTTACACTACTGAAATCAAGCAAATCAGACCTTCTCTTGAAGAATATAAGCTTAATAACGGAAAATCAATTTATGTCTTTGCTGAAGGAAGACTCGTTAATTTGTCTGCGGCGGAAGGACATCCGGCTAGTGTTATGGATATGAGTTTTGCAAACCAGGCGCTTGGAATGGAATTCCTCGTTAAAAATAAAGGTAAACTCGAAAATAAACTATATACACTTCCTCATGAAGTTGACATTAAAATTGCAGAATTAAAATTACAAGCTATGGGAATTAAAATTGATACATTAACTGAAGAGCAGGAAAAATATCTTCATAGCTGGAAAATAGATTAAAATCTATCAAGATACAATTTAAAAAGCCGGGAAATGATTTCCCGGCTTTTGTTTTATTTTGTAATAATTGACTGGTTCCAAGAATAATCCGGTTTAATCTCCCAACCGTCTATCTGTATAAGTCTGGCACAAGCGTGCCTTTTGCCGACAGAAGAAACATCTGGATTATCTCTGTTTCCAAGTGAACAACTCTCTAACAGCTGGGATCTTGTATCATCCTGCGACTCTTCTAATGATGCAATAAACCGCCCTTCATTATTTATACTAAACAAAAATGAATTTTGACCATCAAATATATTTTTTGTACATTTCTTAGAATTGATGCAAAAAGTAAAATGTGCAATATGACCAGTTAAGGCGGTTTCATTTGTATATGCCATAAAACCTGTGCCATCCGCAAATACAACTTTATACCATAGACTATCAGAGTCATCTTTTTTTATTGATTTTATATGTTTATCCAAATACTTGTTATACCAGTCTCTAAAACATTGGGAGGCATCATCTGAACATTCCGGCGGCCAATATTTTATATCTCCGTTTTCAGCTTCTGCAAGCTTTATTGCCTGAGACATAACAGTATAAAACTTTTTTAAATGTGTCGCAACAACTTTTTTCTGATACTTAGCAATTAAAGTCGGCAGCGTCATAGCGGCAACAACTCCGATTATGCCCAGGGTTATTAGGACTTCTGCAAGTGTGAATGCAACCCTGCGAGGCGAGTGGTGCCTGAGGCACATCCATATTATGCTGCGCTCTTTAGTATTCAGCAAAATATTATTGTAGGTTGGGGTTTCTACTCCAACATTAGATTTTTGAGTGCAGATGGTCGAACATTTTTGTCGGCGGACAGATCCTGAAATACTCTGCGAGCACCCTCCCTTGTAAGCCGCCTTTTCGTCGGCAACAAGAGGAGCTGCAAGTTCAGGATGACATGGGAAATTTTTATTGACCTTTTCCATATGCGTCACACACAGCGACGCATATAGGAGGTATCTCTGGCAACTCAACCTGCAAACTTAAAACTAAAAAACACTTCCGCTCCTGAAAACGGAAGTGTTTTAAATTTTATATGAATTTGTGTTTTAATTATTCAACTACAATTGCGCCAACCGGGCAAGCATCAGCTGCTTCTTTAACACAATCTTCATTATCAGCTACAGCTGATTCATTAACAACTGCTTTATCTTCAATAGAAAATACTGAATCACAAATTGATTCGCATGCACCGCAAGAAATGCAATCATCAGTAACTTTTACGTTCATTTTAATTCTCCTTATAAATTTTATTACAATACATGAATTTCTTCACGCACATATTATAAAACAAAAAAATTAAAATATCCAGTCTTTTATAAAATTAGCCACATTGTCAAACCCGGTTAGCGTACCTAAATCTTTACCCGGATTTTTTTTGTTAAAAATAAGAACCGGAACTTGTTCTCTTGTATGGTCAGTTCCTTCAACACAAGGGTCGCAGCCGTGATCCGCCGTAATAATCAACAAATCATTATCGCTCATTGCCTCAATCATAGATGGAAGATATGTATCAATTTCCTCAATGGCTTTTCCATAACCCGCCGGATCATTTCTGTGCCCGTACAGCATATCAGTATCAACAAGGTTTGTAAAAATCAATTCAAAACCGTGATCTTTTTTTACATAATCCGGATAAGCAATCTTTTCTAACTCAAGTTCATTTTTTATTGCTTTTAAAGTCAACTCAAGCCCTTCCTTATTAGAACCTGTATGTATAGCATGGGTAATTCCTGACTTTGAAAAAATGTCCTCAATTTTTCCTATCCCAAGTACAACCCCGCCTTTATCCTTAATTTCGTTAAGCAAAGTGTACTTAGGTACCATTGAATAATCACGCCTGTCTTTAGAAATTCTTGAAGGTTTTCCATCAATAACTTTGTAAGGCCTTGCAATTACTCTTGAGACATTATAATCCCCCTCATCCAAAATTTTTCTTGCAATTTCACACCATTTATATAAAGTTTCAAGTGGAATTAAGTCAGTATCCAGTGCGATTTGGAACACACTGTCTGCACTTGTATAAATTATAGGGAATTTTGTCCTGTGGTGCTCATCGTTTAACTTTTCAATTATTGCTGTTCCGCTTGCCGGAATATTTGCAAGCACACCGCCGCAGCCGGTTTCACGAACAAACTTTTCAATAAGCTCTTCAGGAAATCCTTCCGGGAAAGTTGCAAAAGGTTTTTCATTAACAAGTCCCATAAACTCCCAATGACCTGTTGTTGTATCTTTACCCTTGGATTTTTCGAGCATAGTACCATAAGATGCTATAGGATTGTCAGTTTTTGAGATTCCCTTAAAATCCTGGATATTCCCCAATCCCATCTTAGATAAATTCGGGACATTCAAACCATTATTATATTCACAAACGTGTTTTAAAGTATTACAATCAGGAGTGTCATTAAACTCTGAACAATCATCCATTGCGCCGATACCCATAGAATCAATTACAACAACAACAGCTCTTTTCATATGTTCTCCCTTCTTGTAAATTCCGTTTATTACTTCCCTAATAATTCATTGTACTCTTGAATTGATATTGAATCTATTCCTTCAACCGGTTTAAATAGTTTATAAGTTGCCTGAATAGGTTTTTTAGAATGAATATCCACTATAGCATTAATTTTTGTTACATTTTCGTCTTGTTTACTTTGTTTTTTTGAGATTTCCCTAAGCTTAGGATATTTATCCAAAATAAAATCATAAATTTCATTAGACTTTTCATTTGCACATGTAAGAGAAATTCTAAGTCTCATAATATTTTTTGTACTTGTAATTAAAATATTCCGTTCAAAAAATCTGACAGACACTAATACAAGTATTGACAAAATTGTTGTTACAATAGCAACCCCATACATACCGGCTCCGCAAGCCATGCCTATACTTGCAACCGCCCATAAAGTAGCAGCAGTTGTTAGCCCAAGAACTGTTGCGCCATGACGTAAAACAGTACCGCCGCCGATAAAACCTATACCTGTAACAACCTGAGCAGCAACACGGGCGGTATCTCGAGTTCCGTATTCATCCCCCGTAACTGATACCATTGGAAAACCGTATATTGAAATAAGTGTAAATACGCAAGCCCCTATACATACAAGAATATTGGTTCTTAAACCTGCATATTTATTAGTCATTTCTCTTTCCAAACCAACAGCAAACCCCAACAATACAGAAGAAATCAATCTTATGCAAATAGTAAGGTCAAATTGTGGTATGAGATTTTCCATAATTTCCACGCCTTTCTCTTTTTGATTAAAGTTACTGCAAACGGTTCCCCAAAATGCCGTCTATTAACTAGTTAGTACGGCTTTTAGGATCAAGCACATCTCTTATTGTATCACCTATTACGTTAAAGGCAAGTACGGCAATAAAAATTAAAAAACCGGGAGTCAACAGCCAGGGACGATATATAATATTGGTAAACTCTTGGGCTTCTTTAAGCATGTTTCCCCAGCTGGCATCGGGCTGCTGAATGCCAAGCCCCAAAAAGCTTAATCCGGATTCCGACAAAATATAAGACGGAACAGAAAGGGTCATGGCAACAATTACAAAACTTGTTGTCTGCGGCAATATATGTTTAACAATAATTCTTAATCTTGAGGCCCCAATTGATTTTGCGGCCTGAACAAATTCTCTTGTTTTCACAGATAAAACCATGCCTCTCACAACCCTTGCAAAACCTGCCCATCCTATAAGCGCAAGGATTACAACTATCAGCATAAACCTCTGTACACTCGTCATTCCGCTTGGAAGAATTGAGGCAAGAATTATCAAAAGATAAAAACTTGGGATTGACATTACAGCTTCTGCAAAACGCATCATAACAGTATCCGTAATCCCGCCAAAATAACCCGAAATTCCGCCGTAAAGAAGACCTATCGGAAATAATACAAACAACGCGAGAAAACCGATTGTCATAGATATTCTTCCCCCAAACAGTATTCGTGAAAAAACATCCCGGCCGTTTATATCTGTACCTAACAAAAATAATCGGCCGCCTCTGTCCGTTGTTATTAAATGCCGTTTCATCGGAATTATTCCCAAAAACTTGTACGGCTGCCCCTTTGCCAAAAATTTAATATAGTGTTTTTGGCTTCTGTCCAGGCTGTATGTTATCCTCAAATTTTCTTCATCAAATCCCCTGACATAATTATAAGTATAAGGCCGTGAAAGGTGATTGTTCTCGTCTATAATAAATATTTTGGAAGGAGGGACATATGCCATTGTTCTGTCCGAAAAATCCTTTGTATAAGGGGCTATAAAATCCGCAAAAAATAAAGCAAAGTAAATCAGCCCAAGAACAATCAGAGAAATCCGTGCAAACTTATCGTCCCATAATTTTTTCATAACCTCTTTAAACATCAGACCTCCTTATTCTAGGGTCAGTAATGATTAAGAGAATATCGGCAATCAAATTTCCCAAAATAAGCATAATCGCCCCCATCATAAGTGACGCCATCACAAGATTAATATCAGAGCGCATAACCGCCTCAAGAATTAATCTTCCAAGTCCGGGGTACTGAAACACATATTCAGTTAAAGCTGCTCCGCTTAACAATCCCGCAAACTCAAACCCAAGCAGTGTAATCATTGGATTAATCGCATTCCTGAGGGCATGTTTATATACAACATCAAACTCGCTTAACCCCTTTGCACGCGCAAATTTCACATAATCACTATCAAGAACATCAAGCAAATTTGCTCTCATTTGTCTTTGCAGTCCCGCAAGAGAAAGTGTAAACAAAACTGTTACCGGTAAAATTAAATGATGAGCAATATCCAAAATCTGCCCCAATAAGCTTTTTTCAAGAAAATCAGAACTTGTTAATCCGCCTATAGGAAACCATCCGGTTTTAACCGCAAATATTAGCAGCAAAACCGCAAAGAAAAATGACGGAATAGCCATTCCTATACTTGTTAAAACAGTCAAAAGCCTGTCCAATGGAGATTTCCAGTGTAAAGCAGCCGCGATGCCAAGCGGAACACCTACAAGCCAGGTTAACAGAATAACAATTGTTGTAAGCAAAAGGGTATTAGGAATTCTTTCTTTAAGTTTTGTACTGACCCGTTCTCCGTTTGAAGTTATGCCAAGATCCCCTTTCAAAAAAGATTTTGCCCATTTAGCATACTGAACAATTATAGGCTTATCTAATCCAAGTCTTTCTGTTTCCTTTTGCAGCGTTTCCTGAGATACAGAAGGATTTAAACGTAATTCTGCAAGCGGATCTACCGGGCTTAATCTTATGATAAAAAAGCTTATCAGTGATACTATGATTAAAAGCGGTATTGCCTGTAATATTCTTTTTAAGATGTATTTTATTATCTGCATGTTTTATATATCCAAATTCATTTTATTATTTTACGCGATTATTTGCCGAAATATAAATTCATTTATTATTTTTGTCAATATAAATTTCCTCAATGTTATGAGTCAGGCCGCCAAGCATTGACGGATAAAGATTTTTAAATTTCGTACGAATTGCTGATATCACAATAGGCGAATATATATATATAAAAGGCTTTTCATCATAAGCAATTTTCTGATACTCATCATAATATTTTTTTCTTGCTTCAAAATCTGTTGCAAGCGCGCCTTTTATAAACAGTTCGTCAAGCTTTTTCTCCCAATCGAACCTGTCATCTTTGCTATATCCGGCCGGACGCTGGTTAAACATATGCAATGTCCCGTCTGACATCCAGACATTTTTTCCTCCGTTTGGCTCCAGTGGAGAACCGGTTAAACCCATTATCACCATGTCCCAATCATAGGTATTGACCAATTTATTAACAAGTGTATTAAATTCAACCGGCTTGAAATTAACTTTCATACCAAGATCCTCAAGATCCTGTTTTACCATAACACCTATTGCTTCGCGTTCGGTATTTCCCGCGTTTGTGTACAAATCAAACTCTACCGGATTATTATATTTGTCAAAAAGTTTTCCTTTTTTATTTCTATAAAAACCGGATTTAGCCAAAAGGTCATTTGCTTTATCCAAATCACGTGGATATGACTTTAGATCCTTATTAAGGAAAATCGAGTTTAAACTTTCAGCAGTATAAAGAGGTGCCCCAAGCCCGTTTGCAATATTAAATACCATATTTTTACGGTCTATAGCATAATCAACAGCCTGCCGAAAATTTTTATCCTGAAACCATCTTTGCTTCTTTGGTGAAACATAAAATTCACCTTTATCATTCTTACGCGTATTCAGGTTCATTGATAAAAACATTGTTCCTGTGTTAGGCCCAAGATTATACACTTTAAAATCAGAATGTTTTTCCTTCTCCTTAAACCTTGCAACATTAGCGCCCTGCAGGCCTATTACATCCAGCTCGCCTCCCTCAAACTTTAACACTTCGTTATTAATATCGCCTACAATAAGGTATACAAGCTTATCCAGATACGGAAGTTTTTGGTCCGCCTTATTTATTACATAATAGTTGGGATTTCTCTCAAACACAACGCGTTGAGCCGGAACATATTCTTTAAGCCTGAATGCTCCGGAAGTAACAAATTGTGACGGAGGGGTATTGGTTGACAAAAATGTATCAAAATACTCCTTTCCCTTTTTAACAGCCGGCTCGAATATGTGCTTTGGAGCAATAGGAGTGGAAAGCATTCTTATAAACGGTGCAAAAGGTTTCGGAGTAGTAAACTTCACTGTATAATCATCAATTTTGGTTACGGTTGGAAGTTTTCCGTCAACAATAATAGAATCTCTTGTTGAAGTATTTCCGTATCCGTCAAAAATTATGTTTTGCCAAGTAAACACAACATCGTCAGCAGTTATTGGTCTGCCATCAGACCATTTTACTCCGCGGCGTAAGTTTATAAGATAATCGTTTCCATCTACAGAAAAACTTTTTGCAAGCTTAGGAATAGGCTGTCCTGTAATCGGATGTGTTCCCAACAGCCCGTCATACATAACTTCCGAAAGCATAGAAGATATATTATCTTTAGAATTAAACGGATTAAAAGTCTTTGGCCCCTCTCCTATTGTTGAGGCAACAAGAGAGCCTCCAAATTTACCAATAGGTGCCAGGGATTGGCGAAAATCTTCTCCATCTATAGTAACATTTCTCTGGGATGGGTAATCAACGGTCTCCTCCTCTGTAATCCCGGATGACTGTTTTACCTGCGGCTGAGGCCGATCAATATTAACGCAAGAATGCAAAAATATTGCAGCTAAAATTACTACTAAGACTACATAACCCGCTTTTTTCATAAGTTTATTGTAACATAAATAACATTTTGTGGATAGGTAAGGCGGGTTATTATTTTGAAGTCAGTATATTAAAAATTAATATAGGTTGGACTTTATCCCTGAGGTATCTCAGAGACATAAAAATACAAACTAAGCAGGTTATATGAATCTTGATAAAGTACTGAATGCCGGGTCCAACAGCCCTAATTTTCAATGTATAACAACTTATTTATGTCAATTTCCAATACATTTGCAAGCTCAAGAACCTTTGCAATTGACATATTAACCTTACCGGTCTCAATTTTGCCAACATAAGTCGGATGAACACCCATTAATTCCGCAAATTTTTCCTGGGTTATTCCCTTTTTCATCCTCGCAAACTTCACATTCAAGCCAAATTTTTTCAATAGTTCCTTTTTCGTCAATATCATAATCTTCTTTTATCGCGATTGACAATTTTAATCTATAGAGTTATAATTATAAATATACATACTTATAAGTCTATAAAAACTGATAAAAAATTCTTTGGAGGATAAAATATGGACAAAGAGATACAATCCAAAATTGTCGATTGGAAACAAGGTTTTACATTAGCAGAAGTGCTTATTACACTTGGTATTATAGGTATAGTAGCAGCAATGACCCTGCCGACTTTGGTACAAAAATACAAGGAAAAAGTCCGTATAAATCAGTTAAAAAAAGTCTACTCATCATTGTCTCAGGCTTACAATATGGCTTTAAATGAATATGGAACCCCAGATAATTGGGGGATAGAAGTAACAGAAAGTAACATCGACGAAAATGGCAATATTATAGTAGAAGACTATTCCGGCATGGAAAAAGCTGCTGCCATTTTAGGTAAATATATGAATATTGCGAAATGGTGTGAAAAAGGGGAAGTTTGTGACACAAGAAAACAATTAGCTCTTAATGGCACTACAGTTCTTGGTAATGGTAGTACAGCCTCAGCATCAAGATCAACTTTTTATTTACAAGACGGAACAAAAATATCCATGGGATATATAACCTCCTTGACAGAATATGGTAAGTATGCAGACATATTGGTTACTCTGCCCGGGAATAGAGAAATACGCAGAGGTGAAAACGCGTTTTATTTTATACTTACACCTAAAGGAGTAAAACCTTCCGGATACCAAGGTGATGCTGACTCTTTTTCAGAAAAATGTGCAAGAAAAGGGGATATTTACGGAAAAGGCTGCACTGCCTGGGTTTTAATAAATGAAAATTTTGATTACCTGAAATGCAGCGACCTTGATTGGGGCGGGAAAAAAACTTGTGATTAGTCTTGTTCAAAATATTACAATCAAAACCAGCCGGATTTAATTAAATCGGGCCGGTTTGTTCTAAACTATAGCAGGACTATTCACCAAAGTAGTTTTTTAGTCCTACAGTTAATTTTTTTGTTTTACAAAGTTTCTTAAGTTTAGCAATCGCGCGGTTTTCGATTTGTCGTATTCTTTCTCTTGAAACCCCGTATTGGTTCCCGATTTCATCAAGAGTTTTCTTGGTGCCGCTGTTGTCTAACCCGTAACGGAGGATAAGAACATCTCTTTCTTTTTGGCTTAACTGATTAAGCATTTTTTGTATATCTTCAAAAAGATTTTCCTGAGAAACTCTTCCATCCGGAGTAATTGTACTGGTATCAACAATAAAGTCAGCAATTTTAGAAGAATCATCCGATGAATTTGCCGGTGTGTCCATAGAAATTGTTGACTGTACAGATTTAATTATAGTATTTAACTTGTTAACAGAAATACCAAGTCTATATGCAATCTCCTGCTTAGTAGGTGTATGGCCAAGTTCTGTTGTAAGATCAAGTGTTGTTTTACGAATTTTGCTCAAAGATTCAATCATATGAATAGGCAGTCTGATAATTCTTGCTTTATCAGCAATAGCCCGTGTAATCGATTGCTGTATCCACCAGGTTGCATAGGTTGAAAACTTATAGCCTTTCGTATAATCAAAACGACTTGCAGCTTTCATTAAACCTAAATTGCCCTCCTGAATTAAATCAAGAAAAGAAAGTCCACGGCCGATGTATTTTTTTGCAATACTCACAACCAGTCTTAAATTTGCATTAACAAGCACATTTTTATAAAGTGTACTTTGGGTTTCGTAAATTTTCTTTGCAATATCAAGTTCCTGCTCACTTGAAAGCAGCGGAATTTTACCAATTTGCTGGAGATAAATTTTAACACTATCATCAGAACTAACAGAGGACAAGCTTTCCTGAACTTTCGGATCTTCAACCGAATGTAAAACATCCTCTTCTTCCTCTGCCTGAAGACTTGCGAAATCTACACCTTCATCAGAAATATCATCTGTTATACCAAGTTGTTCCATTTCTTTCTTCATAATAAAGTTCTCCATCTCATCTTTATAATAATTATATTATATATATGTTATAAATCGAAATTTGTAAATTTTACTTAACTAATTTATTTGTCAGCTTCTGGCGAACCGTTTCAAAAATTATTACAGAAAGCGCGTTTGATACATTAAGCGAGTTAAATTCTTTTAACATCGGAATTTTTACAACAAAATCAGATGCTTTAATTAATGATTTTGAAACTCCTGCATGCTCAGCGCCCATAATTATTGCGAAATTCATATTCAGATAGTCAACATCATAATAATTATCTTTTGCACTTGCATCAGTAGCAATTATCCACCAGTTTGAATTTTTAAGTTTTTCAACTGCGTTAGTAAGGCTATTGACTTTTATAACAGGAATATGATTTATAGCACCGGCGCTTGTTTTCTCCACAACAGAATTAACCTGAACATTTCGCCTTGACGGAATGATTATACCGCTGACACCGGCACATACCGCAGTTCTTATAATTGCGCCAAAGTTATGAGGATCTTCTATTCCGTCAAGAATTATCAGGGATTCGTTATTATGCGGCTTTTCCAAAAATTCATCCAATTCCATATATTTTATTGGAGAAATTTGAGCCAGAACACCTTGATGATTAAATTCTGCATAAGGCAAAAACTTCTCTTTTGCAACAAATTGAAAAACTATACCTTTTTCCAGGGCAAGCTGCTTAATTTTATTCAGCTTTGCGTCGGAATGAATATTTTTGGAAATCAGTATTTTGTTAATCTCTCTTTCGCCAGCCGCAAGCGCTTCAATTACAGCATTTTTACCAAATATAATATCATCCATTATTTTGACACCTCAAGCATTCTGTCTATACACTTAAGAGCTTTCCCGGCAAGCTCCTTGTCAACATCAATTTCATACTGTTCATACATAAGAGAATTATAAATATCTTCAAGAGTATTCCACTTCATATTAGGACATATTAAGTTATCCTTAATTAAAATAAACTCTTTTTCAGGATAATCCCTTTTCAGCCTGTCTGCAACACCTTTTTCTGTAGCTATAATAAATTGTTTTTCATTGGACTCTATGGCATATTTCATAATGCCAGTAGTACTTCCGACATAGTCAGCAAGTTTTGTGACAGATTGATGGCACTCAGGGTGAGCAAGCACTTTGGCTTTTGGATATTTTTTTCTTGCTTCTTCAATATCTTCAGGTTTGATTCTTAAATGAGTAGGGCAATACCCCGGATAAGTTGTAACTTTAACATTCCCGAGTTTTTCTTCAACCCATTTGCCCAAATATGTATCAGGTAAAAATAGAATTTCAGGCACATTAAGGCTTTCCACAATTTTCACAGCATTTGAGCTTGTACAGCAAATATCGCACTCTGCTTTCACTTCAGCTGTAGAATTAATATAACAAACAGTAGGAATACCCGGGTGCTTTGATTTAAATTCAACAAGCTGTTCGTAATTAATCATATCAGCCATTAAGCAGCCCGATTCTTTCCTTGGCAGAAGAACCTTCTTGGCCGGGTTAAGAATTTTAGCAGTCTGAGCCATGAAAAATACGCCCGCAAAAACAATAATATCTGCATTGGTTTTTGCCGCCTGCTGGCTTAGATATAAAGAATCACCAACATAATCCGCAACAGCATCAATTTCCACATTCTGGTAACAGTGCGCAAGGATAACTGCATTTTTTTCATTCTTCAGCTTTTTTATTTTTTCTATAATATCAGTCATTTTAGGAACTCTCCTCCGTTTAGTGTAAATTTTTGTTAAATTTGCTTCATCTATAAAATATATTGTATAATAAAAATAGGAATTAGTTACACAAGGTAAGAAGAAGAATATGAGTTTTTTAGGAAATTTATCATCAACACCTAAAACCAGAGTGTATATATCAGTTACACCTGGAGTTGGTTTAGAAATGATTCAGTTGGATTTAGCAGGTGGAGCAGTAGCAAATTATGCTGTTCGTGATTTGGCTTATAATGAAACCTCAAGAGATATAGCTGATTATGAAGCATTTAAGCAGGCTGTCTCTGAAATGTATGAAGAATTAGGGGTAAATCCTAAATGTGAAGTAGTTGTAAATATGCCTCTGGTTTCATTTGGAACAATGCAACTAGGTCTTTTACTTCCGAATGATGCTATTACTGGAGCAATACAGTCTGAAATAGAACAGACATACATTTTCAGAAGAGTTGAAGGGGCTATTGCTTGGCAAGATGCACCATCTACAAGTGCAAATACCCCTGGTAAAGAGACAAGACAGATATTATATTCAGCAATTCAACAACCGGTTGTTGAAAATTTAAGTAATGCATTAACAGAACTCGGGTCTGTACTTGTCGGAATTGAAACATCTTTAACTTCAACGCTCCGAGCATTAGAATATATGGGTGTTACCTCCACTCAAATGCAGCCTAATACTACATGGAATTTAATGATTGTTAATTCCATCGGATATTCATTAGTTTCTCTATCAGGACGAAATGTTGTTGATTATTATGAAGAACCTTTGGCAATCAAATCTTTTGAAGGAGATGAAATTTATAATGCAATAAACCAATCTGCCCAAATCGCATTGATGAGCTATCCGGCAAATTATTTATTCATTGTATCTGATACTGATCAGGTGAGCGCATCTCTTCTTGCTTCTAAAATCCAAACTTCAAGCACTGTAGATATGCTTGAAAATAATTCATTTAAGAAACAAGAATCCCTGATCCCGGTAAGTTTGAATGTATTGCAAAGTTATGCATCAAAAATTTCTTTACAGGCAATAGGTTGTGCTTTAGCAGATGTTTCTGATTTTCCGCTGAAATTTAATTTCCTTACAGGTTCGCTAAAATTAACAGCAGAACCTACCTACACATTTACAGTAGGAGAACAGGAAATTACACTGACACCTTCCTCTGCAATGAAAATTGTAGGAATACTTGCCGGTATTATTATTGTAATATTTGGAGGATTGTCATACTTAATTCTTCCAAACCTGATTTCTGCAACTCAAAACAGTGCAACTGAAATTGAAGATAAGCTGGCTGCAGTTGATAAAGAAATTTCAACATATGATACTTCAAACATTGAAACAGCTTTTAATGTTAAAACAGAAGTGGAAAAAGGTGTTCAAGGAAACCGTGCTAAATTAATGAACTATGTAGCAGCTGGGGAAGCAATTCCTAAAACAGTATGGCTTACTTATTTCATGACCCAGGGTAACGGACTTGTTGATATTAAAGGTGTATCAACAAATGTTGAAGACGTATATGTATTCTTTAAAAATATGAGAGATTCTCTTATTGGTACAAAGTTAAGATTACAAAAACTTGAAATGGAAACATCATCTGTTGAGGCCGCAATATTTGGTAATAATTCACAAAATTACACTTTTGAAATTACGAATATGACAAATGATCAGTTGAACGCATTATTACAAACTGTTACCGGAAACAACGCTCAACCGGGCTCAGAAGCCGGCGCACCTAACGCCAGCGCACCGGCAAATACAGCCGCTCCGGCAGCAGATAATGGTACTGCAGTACCTCAATCAGGCTTGCTGAGCAATGAACCAATAAACCAATAGACAAAAATAAATAATGTATTATAAAAATTTTGAAGGAATATAGTGATGGCAGAAGAAAATAACAATAATTTTTCAACAGTTATGAAAACACCAATAATGATACTGGTCTTAACTATAGTAGTAGCCGTATACCTGATTGGAACACAAATTGTTCCTAAAGTTCAGGAATTAATAAATCTGCGTTCAACATACAGTACCAAAATGGATGAATATACTCAAAAAGAACAGCAGCTTGAAACTCTCAAGAGTACAAATGCAGCAAAAGCAAGTGCGGCAGCAGCAGGTTTGGCAAATCTTAGCAAAGAATTCTTTAAACCGCTTGAGTCAGGAATGGATACTGAAACAATTATTGCATCTGAATTTAATGAAGTTTTGTCTTTAATGACAGCAAACGCAATTAAAACAAGATCAATAAAAACAGCATACGATCCGCAGGATGATAGTTTTGTAAAAGGCGCTGCAGATAAATATAGTGTATGTAAATTAGATATGGAAATGATTGCAAGTTATACAAACTTTAAAAACTTTTTGAAAGATTTATACAAACATGACCATTATCTTGATATTGCAAAAGTTGAAATTATTCCTTATCCAAAGAATAAAGCGATCTTACTTATTAACTTACAGTTAAAACTATATGCAGAAAAGGCATAAGATTAAGAATTAAGAATTAAGAATTAAAAACTGAAAAATTGATTGAGAACACCTGCCTCTTATTTTTAAGGCAGGTGTTACAGTATGGAGTTTCCAAAGATATTCTGCCCGAATAATCAGCAAAACTTGAACCGCATCTGCCACGATGATCGTTGACAAGGAAAGGACATGAATATATGCCCTTTTCAGAAAGAATGCGTCCATACTCGCAATCCAAGCTTTCCCACTCAAACGAAGGGAGCGTATCATCCGAATGGACGGAAGGATTGTACCATTCATTTATGCTTATGTTTCTTTCATCTGCTTTAAAGCCTATTTTATCTAAAATAGATATAAAATTTGCCTTTAAAATATCCGGAGATTCATTGTAGTAATTTGTTATACTTAAAATTGGATTAAAATCATATTTACTCAAATATTTTACAGCGTGAAGAACTTGTCTATAGCTGCCACGGCCGCGAATATCATCATTTTTCATTTCATCATAATGATCAATACTCAATTTAAATATCAATTCATATTGACTTTCATCTTCAACACGTTTTAAAAACCTTGCTTTTTTCTCGTTGATAAATGTAGCATTTGTACAAATACAAACATTAGTACGCTTAAGACAAAGTCTTAAAATACTGTTAAAGTCAGGGTGAGTCATAGGTTCAGCCCCGGTCAGGTAAATACACTGTAATGGTTCTGAGGAAGTATCATTGAGAGCTTTCTTGACTGTATCCTGAGAGATAAAATCTTTAACTTTCTTTGTCAACGGAAATTCTATATAGCAATGCTTACAGCGTTGGTTACAATTTTTTGCAGTCATTTCTATAAATAAGTTATTAAGCGATTTCAACTCACAAACAGGGGCTTGGAATATAGTTGTTTTCATAAATTAACTCTCCTTTTTCTGACATTATTATTGTAAAAACAACAATAAATATTTAAAATTATCCGTTAGGCTAAAGTTAATTATCCTAATTGCTTATATTAAAGTCATGAGCTTTTTTATTTTCAAGCCATCTGCTCATAAGAAAATTCTCATAACTCAGAGCATAATTGTAAAGAGCATTAACAAGAACACGTCCGCTTTCTGACTTGCCAACAATTAGAAAATCTCCGGTATTATTTTCTGCAAGCAAAATCTCTTTATGAACGATTTTATCCGCATGATTTTTAGGATTTTTATTTATAACAAGTTTTACCCACTCACAAAGAATTTTTAGTGCGGAAGTTTCATTTGAAATAATCTGCTTATTGAATTGTTGAAGATATTTTGAAAATTCGCTTAAAATCATTTAGTCTCCAAAAGGGGTTGTCGATGCAAAACACACTATATCATTAATATTATATTTTTTCAATTCTCTTATCATTTCCTCGAAAGTTGAACCGGTTGTGCAGATGTCATCGATAAGAATAACTTTCCCGTCAAGTTTATATTCCGGAATAACCTGAAAAGCCCCTTTAAGGTTTTCAGTTCTTTCGTGTTTTTTTAAATTATACTGGGGCTTGGTATCTTTAATCCTCTTAATTAAATCCGGGTTATAACGTAATCCGGCAAGTCTTGCAAACTCTTCTCCAACAAGCTCCATATGATTATATTTTCGTTGTTTTTTGCGTTTTGGGAAGATAGGAACAGGCACAACTTGAAAGTCTTTATCATCCGTAATTTTTTGCCAGTAATCCGCCATAAATTTTGCAAGATAATATGCCAAATCCCGTTGGTTATGATATTTCAGTCCTCTTATAAGTTTTTGAAGATTTTTTGCATATACCCCCGCACAATAAACCTTTTTCCCTTCTATAACCCGATTAATTTCAGCCGGCAGATATTCCATGGTGTCATAACACTTGGAACACATTTTAACGCATTCCTTTGAGCTTCTGCAAAAATAACACTTTTTCTTATAAATCCAGTCCAGCAGACCTATCAAAAAATCTTTCATAATACAATTCTACAACAAAATGCGCTGATAATTACAAAATAAAGATTAATAATTTTTACCAGTTTTAAACAAAAAAGTGCCTTTAATTTAAAAATTAAAGGCACTTTTTTAATAAACAATTTATTTTAAATCAGCCTCAATTTTAGGGAGGATTTCATCCAGCTTGGAGGCATCTTTTATTCCGCCCTGTGCAAAATTCGGACGGCCGCCGCCATTTGCACCGGTAGCTCTAGCAATTTCTCCGACAATTTTTCCGGCATTAACACCTTTTTTAACAAAACTATCGGAAACTTTTACAGCTACAGTCTTATCAGAAGCAAGAACAATTATACTTTCGCCAAGTTTTTGTGATAAGAAATCTAACCCGACTTTCAACGCGAGAGGTTTAATATCAGAAACTTTGGTAATAAACAGTTTCCCGCCTTCAATATCCTGAGCTCTTGATAAAAATGTTGCAAATCTGGATCTGGTATTTTCTTCCTGAAGTTTTTCAACTTCTTTTTGAAGATCCTTATTTTCATCCATCAATTTCTGAACACGATCGAATATTTCATCGTAATGAGCTTTAAACAGTAAAGATAGTTTATCCATTTCTTTAACTTTTGCATTCATATAATCGAAAGCAGCTTTGCCAACAACAAGTTCAATACGTCTTGTACCTGCTGCGATTGCACCCTCAGATACAATTTTAATCAAGCGCAAATCTTTTGTATTTCTTGCATGAGTTCCTGCACAAAATTCTTTTGATATACAAGGGTTTGAA
The DNA here is from genome assembly GCA_944325075.1 of Candidatus Gastranaerophilales bacterium. Classification (GTDB taxonomy): domain Bacteria; phylum Cyanobacteriota; class Vampirovibrionia; order Gastranaerophilales; family Gastranaerophilaceae; genus UBA1221. The sequence continues at coordinate 6,139 of CALUYU010000007.1, read as the reverse complement.
CCTATTGACACAACTCTTACAACATCATCATATTTTTCACCAAATAATGCTGTAGCGCCTGTCAATTTAGCCTGCTCAATATCCATGACCTCAGTAATAACCGGCAAAGACGCAAGAACCCAATTATTCATGATATCCTCAACCTTAAACAGCTCATCCGGGGTCATTGCTCTTGAGAAGGTAAAGTCAAATCTCATACGGTTTTCTTCAACTTGGGAACCTGCCTGCTTAACCTCATCTCCAAGAACTTTTATTAATGCAGCCTGAAGTAAGTGTGCAGATGTATGGTGAATACGAATTTCTTCCCTGCGTGCAAGATCAATTTTAGCTGTAACCTTGTCCCCAATAGTTATTTCACCATATATAACTTTTGATCTGTGGACGAATAACTTATTAACTTTGAAAGTTGTCAGGACTTCAGCTTTCATATTATCATTTTCTATTATGCCGCTATCACCAACCTGCCCGCCGCATTCTGCATAAAACGGAGTTTTATCAAGCACAATATCAACAAATCCGTCACCTTCAATAAATGCAAGAATTTTAGCACTACATTCGTTTTGTTCATAACCGGTAAAATCCGTTGAACCAACTTGTTCTTCAAGTTTGGCATATTTTATATCACCGGTAACACTGATTTTAGCAGTAGCAGCCTTTGCACGTTCCTTTTGCTCCTGCATTGCTTTTTTGTAACCTTCTTCATCTATTTTAAGCCCGTTTTCTTCGGCTATTTCCTTAGAAAGCTCTAGTGGGAAACCAAACGTATCATACAAACGAAATGCACTCTCACCGTCTATATCCTTCTTTTCTGATATAAATTCTTCAAGTAATTTATATCCACGCTCAAGGGTTTTTCCAAATCTTTCTTCTTCTTTTTTAATTGTGTCTTTAATTTTTTCTTTATTTTTTACAAGATCAGGATACGCTCTGCCGTAAAGTTCGACAACTTTATCAACAAGCTTATAAAGGAAAGGAAGATCCATACCCAATATTTTGCCGTGTCTAAGCGCGCGACGTAATATCATTCTTAATACATAACTTCTTCCTTCATTTCCGGGAATTACACCATCTGAAATCAGGAATGAAACACATCTTGCATGGTCTGTGATAATTCTCAGGGAAATATCGGTTTTTTCAGATTTTTTATAAGGAACTCCGGACATTTTTGATACTTCATCCAAAATAGGTTTTAAAAGATCTGTTTCAAATGTAGAGGCAACGCCTTGGCATACCATTGCAATACGTTCAAGCCCCATGCCGGTATCAACATTTTTCTTTTCAAGCGGAGATTGGTTCCCTTCTTCATCCTGATACAATTCCGTAAACACAAGGTTCCATATTTCAACCCAGCGGTCGCATTCACACGTATCAATGCCGCAATCCGGCGAACATTTGTACTGCTCGCCAAGGTCATAATGGATTTCAGAACAAGGCCCGCAGGATCCCGATGCTCCCGGAGGCCCCCAGAAGTTATCTTTCTTACCTTTTCTTATAATTCTTTCAGCCGGCACACCCACACTGCGCCAGATATCAAAAGCTTCATCATCTGTTTCATAAATAGTTATCCAAAGTCTTGATTTATCAAGTTTTAAGACCTCTGTTACAAACTCCCAGGCCCAAGGAATAACTTCTTTTTTGTAATAATCCCCAAATGAAAAATTCCCGAGCATTTCAAAAAAAGTATGATGACGCGGGGTTCTTCCGACATTTTCAATATCAGAATCTTTTCCGCCTGCTCTTGCGCATTTTTGGCATGAAGTTGCTCTTGGCGGATCATACGGGGATTTTTGAATCCCTAAAAATATAGGTAAAAATTGAAGCATTCCCGCCGTTGTCAGCAATACAGTCGGATTATCAGGCACAAGGCTTGAGCTTTCTACAATTGTATGTTGGTGTTTATCTTTAAAGTAATTCAGATATAAATCTCTTATTTCGTTTCCGCCTAGCATAATCTTTTATTCCTCTTTTTATTTATCATTATTATAATTGAATTATATATTAAACATATTTGTAATGCAAAACAGAACTTTCAAACAATAAATAAACGGGGCGGAATATATCCCGCCCCCGCTTAAATCAAAATATTTTGTCTATATTTAATAACTAAATCCGTCTTCTTTTAACCGGTCGATAACTTCCTGAAGCTGTTCATCAGAGCATACAAATGACAAGCGAAAATACCCTTCGCCATGTTCTCCAAAAGCATTTCCCGGGACAAGAACTATACCTGATTTTTCAAGCACTGCCTCACAAAATTCATATGCAGAATTAAATCTTCTTGGAATTGGGAGCCACAGATAGAATGTTGTGTGGGAAACTTTATCATCAGGGATAACCCATCCAAGTTCCCTGAAGCCTTTTATCATAATTTCCTGTTTACGTTTATACCCTAAATTTCCCTGACAAATATATTCATCTCCTTCAGGATCATTAAGAATTTCCGCGCAAGCCTTTTGCAATACTTTGAAAATTCCGTTATCAATTGTTGACTTTCCTTTCCCAAGACGCTGAACAACAGCAGAATTTCCGCAAATCCAGCCAAGCCGCCAGCCGGTAATTGCATATGGTTTTGAAAAACTATGAAATTCAACGGCAATATCTTTTGCCCCTTTAAGTTCAAATACACTAAAAGGTTTTTCCTTCTCATCAAAATACAAGTCACAGTATGCCGCATCGGAAATTAATAAAATTTGATGTTTTCTGCAAAAATCAACTATTGACTGAACATATTCTTTTGTAGTGCCAATTCCCATCGGGTTATTAGGAAAATTTATTATAACAGCTTTAACTTTATCAGGATTAAAGCCTTCTTCCTGCAATTTCTTGAAATACTCTTCAATATTCGGCTTATAGTTGTTTTCCGGAGTTAAAGGAACCGGATAAGCATACGCGCCGCAGCATTTAATAATCTGCAAATAAGAAGCATAACAAGGATCAGGAACCATAAATATATCTTTTTCAAACTTATCTTCTTTTTGGGTTGTTAAAAATCTGATTAAGTGTGCGATACCTTCTTTGGAGCCGATAAGAGAAAAAATTTCATTAACCGGATCAAGATCAACCCCAAAACGTGATTTCATTCTTTTCGCGATCGCTTCTCTAAAATATAATTCTCCGCGCGGTGTAGCATAAAGATGAATATTGGGTTCATCCATCAGCTCTTTTACACGTTCTATAAGCTTTTTAGGCGGCATCATAGTAGGCGCCCCCATTGAAAGAGAAATAGGTGCGCGATTTCTTTTGGTAAGTTCTTCACGTAACTCATCAGTTCTTTCTTTCAGCCTGAACATTATGTAAGTTTCCAGTGACATTACATCTTTGTTAAATAATTTTTCTTCAAAAGTAAACATATTTTCCTTCTTTCTTTTACTCGGTTAACATGTGCATCGGGCCTTCAAGAGAAGCTGTTACAAATTGTTTTGTATATTCGTTATCTTGTCTCAGCATTTCCTGAGGAGTTCCGGCAAAAACAATTTTCCCGTCATACAGCATTATAAGCTTGTTTGCAGTTCTTTGGATTGTGGACATCTGGTGTGTTACAACTATTGAGGCTGCATTAGTTTCCTGCTGAAGTCTCACAATATAATCCTCAATAAGTGTTGACGATATAGGATCTAATCCGGCAGTCGGCTCATCATACAAAATCGTCTTGGGTTCGGTCACAATTGCCCTTGCAAAACTAACACGTTTTTGCATACCACCGGAAAGCTCTGACGGGAATTTACGCTCAATACCTTTGAGGCCCACAAGCTCAAGCTTTTTCGACACAATATCTTTCAGTTCTGCTTCTGTATATTTATTCCGCAAGTCACGTCTTTCGCGCAATGCAAACGAAATATTATCCGCAACATTCAAAGAATCAAACAATGCCGAATACTGAAACACCATTGCAACATCGCCTTCAGAAGTAATAATATCTCCGCTGTCTTTTTCTATCAAACCGCAAATAAGTTTGAGAACCGTACTCTTTCCGGACCCTGAAAAACCAACCACGGCTAAAGTTTCTCCGTCTGCGACTTCAAACGATATCCCATCAAGAACTTTTCTACCATCAAATGATTTTATTAAATTGTTAACTTTAATGCTCATAAAATTATCCTTTTTACTAGAAGAAAAATGCTATTGAGAATATTAAATCCCAAATTACAATACCAACAAATGACCAAACCACAGCCTTTGTTGTTGCAAGTCCCACACCTTTTGCACCTCCCGATGCTTGGTAACCGCATGAACAGCTTATAATCGCAATTGTTCCGCCGAAACAGAATGCTTTAAGCAGGCATACCCCCAAATCTTTCATATATATTCCAAGCCAGACAGAGTCAAAATATGCTCTGTAACCTAATTCTGTTGTCATTGCTGTTGTAACTCCGCCTGTGATAACCCCAAAAGCAGATGCTATCACAACAATTACCGGCATCATAATCAGACCTGACAATACTCGCGGAACAAAAAGATATCGAATTGGATCAACCTTCAATACCGAAATAGCATCAATCTGTTCTGTAACACGCATTGTTGCTATTTCTGAAGCAAGAGATGAACCTATCATTGAAATTATCGCAAACCCGGACATTACCGCCCCGACTTCCCGGACGATCAAAAGACTCATCAATAATCCGACAAAATTTCCACCGCCTTGTTTCACCATCTCAGAGGCAACCTGGGAGGTTACAATTATTGATGTCATGCCGACAATTGATAACGTTATCGGCAATGAACTTATTCCAAATCGAACACATTGATCCATTAACTCTTTGGGCTTAATCTGTAATGAAACAATATATTTTAATGTAGCTGCGCCATTGACGACAATTGCTCCGAAAGTAGTTACAAAATCAATAAACTGCCTGAAAAAAACTCTGAAAATCTTATATGTCGCTGACTGGCGCCAATATTGTCTAAACGTTATCATTCCTAAATTATACCGAAAATTAGGCCATAAAGTCAATGATTTAAATTATTTACATTTAGTTTTCCCTCCCCAGCTAAGGTCTGAACATTTTTTATAATCCATATTCTCATTCTGTAAAACCCAAGCCGTACAGCCATAGCCATTATGAATCCCACGCTTTGAAATATTACAAGCATTTTCAAATGTGTAAGGAGCTTCACCGACACGGGCGTTTTCCATTGTTGTACCTACCGGATACAGCCCATATTCTGTTAAATAAAACACAAATATAGTATCTCCGGTTCGTTTTCCGTTTTTACCATTTGGTTTTATATCTATAAAGATTTCTCCGCAAACTTTCTGCAATTGTTTTGATGTACCGAAGATGGCTTTGCAGGATGGACTTGAAATCCAAATAGAAGATATTCCTATTCCGTCAGCCAATACAGCTCGTTCACTAGTATTAGCAAAATCAGTACCATCTAATGAAAATCTGGTATAATCCCCGCCGCAAGTTGTATCACTATAGTTCTCACAATATTTTACAAAATTCAAGTATGGCTTTATATGGGACATAAAGTTGCTCCAGGAACTCTGCCTTCCTGTGACGACCTCTTCTTTTTCTTCATCTGTCATATCTTCCTCAGACACCTGTGATGCAACCAGACCGCTCCAGCTGGAAATAGGCCCGTCCTCGGTTATTGCCCGCTGGATTGCGCTGTTTAGGACACTGTATGCTTTCTTTAATCTTACAACCTTTTCTTTTTCCTGCTGGTTTTGGATTAAAGTCGGCAGGGTCATTGCTGCTACAACGCCAATTATGGTAAGTGTAATTAAAACTTCGGCTAACGTGAATGCTGCCTTGCGGGGAACGTAGTTCCCTTTTACATGACGCTGCGCCGTGCGAGACGCAAAGGGTATATTGTTAATGTTTTTAGGCAGCGGTATAATGTTTCGATGGTTAGATCCTGAAATAAATTCAGGATGACATAACTGCTTTGCCAACCACCCGGTCTCGCTTTCTTTTTGCTTACTTTTTCTTTGTGCTAAAGAAAAAGTATGTTCAGGATGACATGGGGTTAATGTAGCTTGGGGCTCCAACATTGACTCATTAGGTGCAAATCCTTGTCTCCCTTGAGGTTCGTTACCCCCCCCCCCCCGTATGCCTTGCTATACTTGACTTTTCCATGTATTTACCCCCCTTTTTCTTTTTTTTTTACTTTTTTTTTCAATTTTTCCAATCTT
>CALUYU010000006.1 GCA_944325075.1 Candidatus Gastranaerophilales bacterium | reverse complement strand
AAAACAAAGTTTTCTGTATCAGATGTAAATAAATATTATGTTGGGGTGAAACCCCAACCTACATTGAACTGTGTGGGCCGCATAGAGAAAATGTTGATAAAAGATTCTCCATGTCATCCTGAACTTGCAGCTCCTCTAGTTGCCGACGCAAAGGAGGCTTACAAGGGAGGGTGCTCGCAGAGTATTTCAGGATCTAGCCACCGTCAAAAATGTTCGGCCATTTGCACTCAAAAAATTAATGTTGGGCTGAAAGCCCAACCTACTTTGATTTCTGTATCACCCCGCCGGCGGAGCATTGTAATGCAGGGTCTCAGGCCCCACTCGCTTCGCAAGGTCGCGTTTACTCTCGCGGAAGTTCTAATAACCCTAGGCATTATCGGAGTTGTTGCTGCTATGACGCTGCCGGTTTTGATAAATAATTATCAAAAAAATGTAACGGTAACTCGATTGAAAAAGTTCTATACAACTTTTAGTCAGGCGCATCTGCGGGCAGAAGAGGCAAATGGTCCGTTCGAAAGCTGGACTTTAACAGATGATTCCTCTACCAGAGATGATAAAGAAGCCGTTTTTGAAAAATATTATAAACCTTATATTAACGTGTCACGTTGTGATTCTTCCTGCGCGCCTGATTTTTTTAAAGCGTTAAACTTGACCGATTCCCGGCTTGTTTATCAACTTAGTGACGGCTCATTATTTATGTTTGAGCCGTCTCAATTCACTAATGCTGCAAATCCAAACATAGAACAGTGGATTTATATTATAGTTGATATAAATGGTAATACTAACCCTAATATTAGCGGACGTGATATATTTCATCTGGATATATACCCTAAATACGGGCTTGTTATGCTTGGAAGATTTGGTGAAGAAACAGATACTTTAAGGCTAAAACCTTCAACACGGAATGAGTTAATTAATGGTGTTGGAATTAACAGCGGTAATAGTACTGCATACTGTAAAGATAATTGTGGTGATAATACATATTGTAAGCATTCATGCGGAGCATTAATCCAGATGGATGGATGGCAGATTAAAGATGATTACCCTTGGTAAAATATCAATGGTAATTATTAATTATTATTTAATCTTTTTCAGTGAAGATAAGAAGTTGTTATTTTCTACATCTCCTTCAACTTTTGTGAGAAATATCTGGCAGTCTTTTTCATCCGCGTCAATTGGAGGCAGTTGTGAAATTTCTGAAGAATAGTAATTTGCATCATTTCTGCTGCTCATAGGCATACGGCTTGCAAGGCTGTTAAGTGATATATTTCTTAAAAATCCAGCAAATCCCTTTCTATTGCTTGAGAATTTAGTATAAATCCTCATAGATGTATCTTTTGTTTCCAAATCATACCGGCCAGCTATATATGCACTTAATTGTGGGGCAGACGATTTAATTTTAATTTTTTCTATAACGTTATCTTTTAACTCCAGGTCACCTGAGATTTTGTCAAAATTCCCTTCTGGAATATTTACAAGATCTGATAAGGTACTTGGGCTTATCATTGTAATTGGGTTTCTGAAAAGCGCTGCGAATTTCAGAGCATATTCAACCAAGCCTACTTTTTGTATTGTCCCGTTTTCAACGAGAAATTTTATTGTCCCGTTAAGTTTGAGTGAATTATCTGTGCTTAAAGCCAGCATTCCGCTTGCTTTTCCTGATATTTCTCTTTTCAAATTAAGCAGAGATGATGCTATAGTATCAGAATTGACATCTTTTATTCCCAGCCAAATGTGATATAAACTCTTTTTTAAATCACAGTGTACTTTAAGAGAGGATATCCCCTCTGCTATATCAAATCTGTTAGAATTAATATTAAGAATACTATTTTCATCTAAAGTTAAATTAGCGTTGATATTTCCAAAGTTAATATCCTTATATACGCCTTTAGCCAAACTGAAAATACATTCTTCTATTATTACATTACTTATATCAAAAGCGGTTTCACCTTCCCCAAGATCAACCTCATCCTCTGTGTTATTTGAAACTGCAACGACATTTTCGCTTTCTGACGGTTGTTCAGTACTGCTCATTCCGCTAATAAGCTTATAAATATCCAGATAATCCAGAGATAGGTGAATATTTTTAACAATTATAGGGAATTTAATCTCGTTTACAATATTTCCGGTAAATTTATATTCAGAACGTTTATATTTCCCAAAAGCGTTCATGTGGATTATTCCATCACCGGCTTTAAGCTGGGCATCTCTTATAAATGTTCTTTGAGCAGGTATGATAACTTTTTTTACATCCATCTCGCCTTGCAGAACCGGATATTTACCTTTGTTATCTATTGCAAGATTTCCGGAAATGGTACCTTTTTTGAAAATATTTTGTTTGGCAATAACATTCAAAAACTCGCTAGGCAAAGGATCCGGAATTTCAAATCCAACATTTCTAACAAAGTTATTATTGGCAACATCAATACTTCCGTTGAGTGTAAAAATAGGTCTGCGTTCATCTCTTTTATCTTTATTTTTTGATTCCATATAGTATTTAATGGAATTAATATCCAGAATCATATCCTGGAAATGCATATCAGCAGTAAGGGCTCTTCCTGCCTTAGAAAATGGCAGCGGTTCATCTCCTACCAATATATTTACATCTTTACCCAGTATAAACAGACCTTTAAGGTCAATAATATTATTTTTTGACTTTAAAGTAACATAAGCATCTGCGTTCCCGACAAGTTCAATCGGATAATTAGCCATCTTAGAAAGATGTATTTTAAAGAAATCATTAGTTGCAACTGCTTTCCCGGTAATTTCTGTATCTATTGATTTTAGATAATCTTTCACCGTTCCTTGAAACTCAAGCTTGTTAGAAGGCCTGTTGTCATAATACCCTTTAAAATCTTTTAATCTCACTTCCTTGCTGTCTAAATCGATTGTCCCCTTTGTTAAACAGATAGGCAGGTTATCTACCGGAATTATATTTACATTTAACTTATTAAGATTTAGGCTTCCGCGCATATCGTTATCTGTAAGTTTGAATTTAAAATCAAAACTTCCGTTTAAATTTCCAAAATATGCAAGAATTTCGTCAATGTTATTTTCCACAACCTGTGTTTCTATGAGTTGAATAATGTCCTGAATATTAAAGTTTTTAGAAGATACTTCAAGACTGTATTTTTTATTTTTGTGCCCTTCTGCATTAATAAACAGTTTTGATTTGTTAATATTCAACGGGCAATTATCAATATAGATAGCTTTGTTGCTTATATAAACTTTGTTGTCGTCAGCAATTGCAAGAGCTACATGCTTATCAGCTTTATCAATTTCTGTTAATACTTTAAACTTAACAAATCGTTTAACCTTTTCAGCGTTGTTAATAGCAAGGTCTTTTGCCCTAACTTTGATATGAGTGTTAGGGAGTATTGTATAAAGAATTTCACAATTTTTAACCCCAAGGAAGGAGTCAAATAAATCGAAATCCCATTCACTTTCTTGTTTTGGCTTTTGTTCTTCCTGCTGAGGCACGAGTTCTGTCAGCCGGTTTACATCTGCGAAAATATATTTAGCTACAACTCTGTTAATAATTATGTTTTTCTTAAAAATTTTTGCAAATGAGATTGAACTATCAAAGTTTTCAAGTTCCAGTAATTTCTTATTATTTTTAGTCAATAAAATAGTTTTTACTTTAAAGTCTATAACCGGTGATAAATTGGTTTTAAGAACCGGCTCCTCAATATTCAAATCAACTTTTGCGTATTTTTTTGCTGTGTTTTCAACATATTTTATGACTTTAGGATTCGAAACGGCAGCCGGTAAAGCTTTTAGATACAACGCTAAAGGCGTGCCAATTATTATACCTGCTGCTAAAGTTAAACCTAATATAAGTTTTATTCTTGAACTTTTTTTTAACATAACTCTTCCAAAAATATTATATCATATAAATGATTTTATGTTATTATTATATTATGAAAAAGTTTTTTGTAATCATTTCGTTAATGTTTTTAATTTCAGGGGCAGCATACTCTGAAGACGGGCAGGACGTTTTACAGAGGAATTTGTCTGTTTCTGATGTTCAGGCTTATAACGAGAATAGTCTTTGGGGGCTTAAAGATAAAGATGGCAATGTTATAGTTGAGCCTGAGTTTGTAAAATTAATAAGAGTTGGGAATACTTCCTGGATAGTACAGAAGAAAAATAAATTCGGACTTATTGATTCTAACGGGAATTACTTGTTAAAGCCTAAATATAGACATGTTGAAAGGGTTCTTGGAAAGTATGTAAAATTTGGTAATGATAATGATTTTACAATTTACGATGAGACCGGTAAAGCTATTTTACCGCCTGAATATACCTCTATAGATTTGTTGTTTGGCGGAATGTTGTTAACATATAAAGATTATAAATATGGTGTAAGTGATTTTAATGGTAAAGTTTTAATCGATAATGTTTGTGATGATATCTACATGCCAAAACCAAATATTATGCGGGTTAAATATTTGGGTGACTGGTATGAAATCGAGCAGGTAGCGGCTGATACTCTTACATTACCGGAGGACGTTAAGCATATTCGGGAAAATGAAAATTTCAAAGTTACAAATATTATTACTGATACCGGTGTGATATCGGGGTATTCTGTTCTTACATTTTCCGATTACTTTATTAAGGTTTTCTCCTCAATATCTCCGGCTCATGAGGCCGCTATTGATGATTTAATGCTTTCAAGAGGGGCAGACACCGTAACTATTTTTATGCGCTTGGGCTGGATCCCTAAATATCCTTACACTTTTTTAAAGAAATATTATGCGCATGTTAGAAATCCTGGAAATGGTCCGCTATCTGATATTAGAACAGACCTTAAAAAGCAGATGATTAAATAATAGTCATTAAGTGGTTTCGGCTTATTAGTAATATCTTGAATAAGCAGATAAATGTTGGTTGAGCAACTTGCCCAACTTACTTTTTTCTTTCCGCTAAAGAAAAAAGTAAGCAAAAAAGAAAGCACTATGAGTCGTGGGATTTTATTGATCCTTTAAGGGCTTAGAACGATTTTCTTTAGCGAAAAGCGGATTTTCGGTAGGGTGAACAAAGTTGATGTAGGTTGGGCTTTCAGCCCAACAATGAAATTATGTTGGGGTAGAAACCCCAACCTACAAAAAACTACCGGCAAGAATATGCTGATTTCAATAACAATAAATCTAATGTTGGGCTGAAAGCCCAACCTACATTGATTTCTGTATCATCTCGCCGTTGGAGCATTGTAGTATCGTGTCTCAGGCACCACTCGTCTCGCAAGGTCGCATTTACCTTGGCGGAGGTTCTAATAACCCTTGGCATAATCGGAGTTGTTGCAGCAATGACTTTACCGACATTAATTGCTAATGGCAGGAAAACAGAGACTATCTCAAGATTAAAAAAATTCAATAGTACAATGCAGCAGGCTTTATTAATGGCACAAAAAGATTATGGTGAACCCAAGTATTGGACAAAACCATTGTTTAATTTTTCGCAAGATGAAGACGGTAACCCTGTGTATGACGAAAATGGAAATATTCAGTATGATAAAGATGCCGGAGCAAAAGATACTATAGCATTTTTAAATACCTATATACTTCCATACATAAAATATGCTAAGGTAGTTGAAAAAGATCCGAACTTTTTGGATTATGTGGCTCTTTACTTTAATGATGGCAGCGTCGCAGCAATAGCAAATGGCGCATGTCTGGATGTTCATTATGATACAAATGGAAAAAATAATCCTAATATTCACGCTATAGATCGTTTTTATTTTATGTTGTGTTTGCCGCCATATAATCTTCAGTATTTGGGTAAGACAAACCAATATTGGGGGACATATTTAATCCCGGTTGCTTCAAGAAATAATCGGACGCAGGCATTAAATCTATGTAAAACATCTCCTGTTACTTGTACGCGCCTTATAGAGCTTGATGGCTGGAAATTTAAGGATGATTACCCTTATAAGTTATAATAAAGTTCATGCATAAGGATGGTCTAAGAACCATCCTTTATTCTTATTGTGAATTGAATAATTCTTCTTGTGAAAATTTTAAATTTTATTGGTTTGTCATGTTTGTGTTAATATTATTATATGAATTTAGATAGCGCAATTGACAGCTTATTGTCCCCCATAGCCGATAAAATTTCAGGGATAATTTTCAGTTCGATAACTATTCATGGAGTAAGAGTTGAATTTCTTATTGTTCTGTTAATGTCTGCTGCTATTTATTTTACATTACGAACAAGGTTTATTGGATTTTGGGGATTTAAACACGCTATAAAACTTATAACTAAAAATTATGAGCACAAAGATATTGTTCAGAGAAAGAAACATGGAGAAGTTTCCGCATTTCAGGCTTTAACTGCAACTATATCTGCTTCTGCCGGAATTGGAAATGTAGCAGGTTCTGCCGCTGCTGTTTCAATAGGCGGTCCGGGTGTTATATTCTGGATGATTATTGCGGGCTTATTTTCAATGGCCTTGAAATTTGCAGAAGTTCTTTTGGGGTTGAAATTTCGGTATGTAAATAAAAAAGATGGTACTGTTGCCGGCGGCCCTATGTATTATATTATGAGAGGACTAAAAAATCATAAAATAATTGGTCCTTTTGCACCTTTTTTAGCAAAAATCTACGCTGTTTGTTGTATTTTTGCAATGATCGGCGGATGGAATCTTTTTCAGATAAATGCAATGACAACCCAAATTACTGAGGTAACCGGCGGGGAGGCAAGTTTTTTCCACAACCAGAGCTGGCTTGTTGGTTTAATAGTTGCTGTTATAACCTATGTTACTATTATCGGCGGAATTAAAGCTATAGGCAAATTTACATCCAAAGTAACGCCTGTTATGTGTACTTTGTATGTGCTTTCCGCATTTATAATTTGTATTGTCAATATTGGGCATTTCCCGCATACTGTGCATGTTATTTTAACAGAGGCTTTTAAGCCGCGGGCTTTGGAAGGTGGAGTTTTTGCATGCATGTTGTGGGGCTTTAGGCGTGCAATGTTTGCTAATGAGGCAGGTTTAGGTACTGCTCCTATTGCTTTTTCCGCTGTGAGAACAAATAAACCTGTTGCCCAAGCGTTTATTGCTATGCTTCAGCCTTTTGTTGATACCGTAATCGTCGGTTCTGCTACTGCTTTTGTTATTGTTGTAAGCGGTGTTTATTTACAAAGTAACGGGCTTGCAGGAATTGAACTAACATCTAAGGCTTTTGCAACAGTTTGCCCGTTTTTCCCGATACTATTGACTTTTATGGCAAGCTGTTTTGTTCTTTCTACCATGCTCTGCGGGTCTTATTACGGGATAAAAGGCTGGACCTTTTTGTTCGGTGATACAAAATTGACAACAAGAACTTTTCAGGTTATATATTGTATATTCATTATAATCGGTTCAGCAATGAATTTTAAAAGTATAATTAATCTTTCTGATGCATTTACTTTGTTTCTGGCTGTTCCAAACTTAATAGCAGTATTCATACTTTCGGATGTTGTTATTAAGGAATTAAGAAGATATTGTATAAAATATAACGTTGGCTTATTTAAAAAAGAGGAGATTGACGATGAAAAAAAATTGTCTGGAGATAGTAAGACAAAAGTGTGAAAATTGTAATGGATGTGCTTTAGCAAACAGCCGTACAAATGTAGTTTTCGGTGACGGTGATGCCTCAACCGCAAGAATTGTCCTTATCGGAGAAGCCCCTGGAGAAATGGAAGATGAAACCGGCAGACCTTTTGTCGGCAAGGCTGGACAACTGTTAAATGATTTTCTTGCAGAAGCGGGAATTTCTCGTGATAAAGATTTATATGTAATCAATACAGTAAAATGCCGTCCGCCTGAAAACAGAGTTCCTACTGATGAGGAAAAAGCTGCTTGCAGAAAATTTCTGGACGCGCAAATCGATATTATTAAGCCGGATGCAATTGTTTTGTGCGGAGCTACTGCTTTAAAATCATTTGTAAATTTGGATAAAAAGCAGACTATCTCTAAAGTCCGCGGGAAGTGGATGACTGTTACAGTTGACGGTGTTGAGTATAAGGCTATAACAATCTTCCATCCTTCTTATCTTTTGAGAAACAGCTCTATGGAAGAGGGTTCGCCAAGACGCTTAATGCAGGAAGACTTGAGAAATATTAAAGAAACAATTCTTCCTGACGTAAACAATGTGTTTACTAATAATAATTTAACATTCAGCAGTTTGGCAAGTGTTTAAATTTTTTGAATAAGCTATGCATATAAAAAAATAAAACTACTCTAATACCGGAGTGGTTTTATTTTTTTCTTATGTAAAAATTTTGCCATTATAACAATTTTGTAGTAAAATCCCCGTATAGGGGAGAAGAGAGTATGAGAGATAAAATTGCCGTTATAATTGGTGCAGGGCCTGCCGGGTTAAGTGCCGCGTATAATTTTTTGACAAAAACTGATGATATTTTGCCGGTAGTTCTTGAAGAACTTGATTGTGTCGGCGGAATTTCAAGGACTGTTCATTATAACGGGAACGGTATTGATCTTGGCGGTCACAGATTGTTTTCTAAAAATCAGGAAATTCTTGATTTTTGGGAAGAGATTCTCCCGCTTCAGGGCCAGCCGCCTATTGACGATAAAATATTAAAAAGAGAAATTACTCTTTCCCCAACCGGTCCGGATCCGGATGAGACTGACCGTGTAATGCTTAAACGCCGGAGAGTTTCAAGGATTTATTATCTCAGAAAGTTTTTTGATTACCCGATAAGCCTTAAACTATCCACAATTTTAAATATGGGAATAGGCAGAACATTTTCGGCTGGTATGAGCTATATAAAATCGTGTTTTGTTAAACGGCCGGAGATTAGTCTTGAAGATTTTATGATAAACCGTTTCGGCCTGGTTTTATATAAGATGTTTTTTGAAAAGTATACACAAAAAGTCTGGGGGCTTCATCCCCGAGATATTTCAAAAGAGTGGGGCGAACAGAGAATTAAAGGTTTATCGCTTTTAAAGGCTGTTGTAAATGCTTTGCTTTCACCGTTTAAACTGATTTCTAATAAGCAGAAAGAAACTTCTCTAATTGAGGAATATTTTTACCCTAAATACGGCTGCGGCCAGCTTTGGGAATTTATGGCAGATGAAATCATACGTATGGGCGGAATAATTCATTTAAATACAAAAGTTACATCCTTTGAGCTTGCGGATGGTAAAATCCGGGCTTTAAAGGCTGTTAAAAGAGGGGAAGAAAAAGAATACAGAGGAAATTACTTTATCTCTTCAATGCCGGTAAAAGATTTGGTGGCAGGGTTTGGGGAGGCTGTACCTGAGGATGTTCGGGCAATTGCAGAGAATCTCCCATACAGAGATTACATTCTTGTCGGGCTCTACTGCAACCGGATTAATCTTAAGAATAATACTAAAATCCCGACGATTAACGACATTTGTCCGGACAGCTGGATTTATATTCAGGAAGATGATATTACGGCTGGGCGTATGCAGATTATGAATAACTGGTCGCCTTATCTGGTTAAAGATTTTCAGAATAAAGTTTTCCTGAGCCTTGAATATTTCTGTAATGAAGGCGATGATATGTGGAATATGTCTGATGAGGATATGATTAACTT
This sequence comes from Candidatus Gastranaerophilales bacterium, assembly GCA_944325075.1. GTDB lineage: Bacteria > Cyanobacteriota > Vampirovibrionia > Gastranaerophilales > Gastranaerophilaceae > UBA1221. The sequence goes on along the minus strand of CALUYU010000006.1, from coordinate 45,925 downwards.
TGGTATTTCCGAACTCGAAAAACTAAATGTGATTACAAAAGATGATGTGCTGGACAGTGTTAGGATAAGAGTTAAGAAAGCTTATCCTGCGTACTTTGGGGCATATAAGGATTTCGATAAAGTTAAAGAATATCTGGGTTCAATTAAAAACTTATACTGCATCGGGCGTAACGGCCAGCACAAGTATAACAATATGGATCACTCTATGCTTAGCGGAATTGAGGCTGTTAATGTTATCAGGGATAATCTTGATAAGGATATATTGTGGCTTGTAAATACTGAAAAGGAATACCATGAAACTAAATAATAACAAAGTTTTTACGGTTGTTATTAGTATTTGGGTTCTTATTACATTGATAAGAATAGTCTTTCACCAGCCGTGGTACGATGAGGCTCATGCGTGGTCAATTGCTCGGGAGCTGTCGTTTATTGACATAATAGGGCAGATGAAGTATGAAGGACACACTTTTGTGTGGTATTTACTTTTAATGCCGTTTGCAAAGTTAAATTTATGGTATCCGTATTCCATGACTGTTATGAACTGGCTTTTTGCCTTTCTGGCTGTAGTGCTTATGTGGAAAAGGGCTCCGCTTAATCCGGTTACTAAATCTCTTATAACTTTTTCGGTTCCGTTTTTTGTTGTTTATCCGATAGTTGCAAGATGTTATGCAATTGGTGTTTTAATGTTATTTGTGCTGGCAGATCTTTATAAATCTAGATTAAAGCATCCGATTATTTATTCGTTATGCATTTTTATTTGTGCAAATACTAGTGTAATGGCTCTTTTTGGGGCATTTGTGTTTGGCCTGTATTTTGCTTATGACCTTATAAAATCTGCAATGAAAAATGATGTCAGCCCCAAAGACTTTCGGCTTAGTTTTGTAATATTAGGTTTGTGTGCTGTTATGATATTGTGGCAGCTCGGAGGTTCTAATTCGGAGTATCTTGTTGCCTCACACGATTTCCTTAAATTTTTTACCCAATGCTATTTCCATTCGGGAATTGTTACTACTGTGCTTACAACTACCGGCATGTTAGGGATGTTTTTTGTTCTTCCTGTTTATTTTTACAGAAGTAAAAGAGTTTTCTTTTTCTATCTGTTTAATATATTTTCTCTATTGTTTGTGTTTATATTTCTGTATTGCGGTTATATTCATCATTACAGTTTTTTATGGGTATACGCAATTGTATCATTTTGGCTAATGAAGAATTTTGATACTGAAGATTGCAGATTGGCAAAGGTTTCAGAGATATTTATTTCTGTATTATTTTTTGGTCTGATTTTTAATTCTTATGGTTCACTGAAGGATTATTTTTCGGAAATCCCTAAAAATCTTGCTGAATTGATTGTTGAAGATTCCCGTCTTAACAGCTCCAGAGTAATTATGATCAATCTTTTTGATAAAAATCTTTTGCCATATTTATATGATAAAAATATTGAATTTTGGGATTTTTGTTCGAATGCTCCGGTAAATTTTGACGCAAGTACCGGACGTACACCTATTTGTAAAGCTGATTATGTTGATTTTTATCCTGAGTATGTAGAAAAGGTTTTGAGTAAGGATAAGGAAAATTTTATTATCTTCAGAAACAAAAGCCTTGGAGATGTTGGAGAGGCTTTTGGGTATAGTAACAAAAATTCTTATATATACTTAAATCTATATAAACGAGTTAAAAACGTTTACAGTATTTATAAGATAACTGTTTCAGATAAGGAAATTACTAATGGAAACTAACACCGGTGCAAAGTACAGCAAGTATATTTATGTTATTCTTGGAATTTGGATTGTTATAACTCTGTTAAGAGTATTTTTTCACCAGCCATGGTATGATGAGGCTCACGCCTGGATGCTTGCGCGTGATTATAATTTTATTGATCTGATTGCCCAGATGAAGTATGAAGGGCATACTTTTGTGTGGTATTTGCTTTTAATGCCGTTTGCAAAATTGAATTTGTTATGGCCGTATCCGATGTTGATAATAAATTGGCTGTTTGCATTTCTCGCATTGTTTATATTTCTGAAAAATGCGCCCTTTAACCCTATAATTAAAACACTGGTGGCATTTTCATATCCATTTCTGGCTCAGCTTCCGGTAATTGCAAGATGCTATTCGATCGGGGTTTTGTGTTTGTTTTTGCTAACTGATTTATATAAAAAAAGACTTGTACACCCGATAAATTATTCCTTGCTGATTTTCATCTGCGCAAATACTAGTGTTATGGCTTTGTTCGGCGCGTTTGCTTTTGGAATTATTTTTGCTTATGATTTAATTAAGGCTGCGTTAGAGGATAAAATCAGCCGAAAAGCTTTTACTGTTTCCTTTGTAATTCTTGCATTGTGTGCTGTTATGGTATTCTGGCAGCTTGGCAGGGCAAATGCTGATTTTATTTCTCCTAATAATAATTTTATACAAAATATTTTAACTTTTTTTACCGGAATATGGAAACCTATTACGGTTCTAAACATTGTTTCTGCTCTTTTCTTATTTTTTGCTGTGCCTTGTTACTGCTTCAAGGACAAAAGAATATTTTTAATTTATATTATTCCAATAGCCTTTCTGCTATATGTTTTTAATTTTACATACGGCGGAACATTCCACCATTATGTATTTCTTCTGGTATATGCTTTAATTGCTTTATGGCTTATCAACGACGCTCGGGGAAAGGATTTCCCCGGAAAAATTATAGAAATTTTTGTTGGTCTTCTCTTTTTGGGCCAAATTTTTTCTATTATTCCGTTTCAACCAAATACATATACTTCGGCCTCCCGTTTTATGGCTGATAACTTTCTTTCGCAAATTAGCGATGCCAGAATTATACTTACAATTGAGGCGGATAAAAGGTTAATTCCTTATGCGGTAAATTCTGATATTTATTTTTATTGTTCTGCAACAAAAGCTGATTCGGATTCAACAATTTACGAAACTCCTTTATGTGAATACGGAAGTTCCCAAATTCTCCCTTCCTGGCTGCATAAGTCGCTTTCAGATAAAAAGGACAACTATATAATTACTGTTGTAAATGATGAAATTCCGGAAACCGGTTTTGTTTTAGAGGATAAATATTATAAAATGAAATTTGAACCATATAAAATTCTAAATAAAACTTATGGTATGTTTAAGGTCATTGAAACCGTAAAAAATCAGGGAACCTAAATGTTAAAAATATCTAAAACTGATAAAATTATGTATATTTCATTAGCTGTATGGATTTTGATTACGGCATTGCGGATAGTGTTTCACCAGCCGTGGTATGATGAGGCGCACGCGTATATGATGTCGCAGCAGCTTTCATTAATCGATATAATTGCTCAAATGAAATATGAAGGACATACTTTTATTTGGTATTTATTGATGATGCCTTTTGCAAAGGCTGATTTATGGTATCCTTATCCAATGCTAATTTTAAATTGGCTGTTCATGTTCTGTGCAATGATAATTTTTTGGAAGAAAGCGCCTTTTCATCCGATAACAAAAATTATAATTTCTTTTTCATATCCATTTTTGGCCCAGCTGCCTGTTATTGCCAGATGTTATACCATTGGTGTTTTATTTATGTTTATTCTGACGGATTTGTATTTCAATAAATTAAAGTGTCCGCTTGTATATTCAACATGTTTGATTATTTGTGCAAATACAAGTGTGATGGCATTATTTTCTGCAACTGCATTTGGCATAATTTTTGTAATTGATATGATAAAGGGGGCTTTAGACGGAATTGTTTCAAGAAAAGATTTCAGAATTAGTTTTTCAATTTTGGCACTTGGGGCTGTTTTAATTTTGTGGCAGCTTGGCGGTGCCAACTCCTCTTTTATCGGGCAAAACACAACTTTTTTAAAGAACTTTTCGGAATTTCTTCTTGGTACAAATTTAATTACAAATATAATAAATTTGGCCGGAATGATTTTTGCTGTTATTATTTTTCCTGTTTATTGCTGGCGGAATAAAAAAATATTTTTTATTTTAATATTTCAAATTGCAATGATTTTATATTGCTTTATTACCCAATGGGGCGGGTGCGGTCATCATTTTATTTTTTTCTGGATATATCCGCTGGTTGCTATTTGGCTTATGCATCTTATTGATGAAAAATCAAAACTTTCAGTTATTGCAGAAATCGTTCTGGCTGTTATGTTTTTCGGACAAATATTTACGCATATGAATAACAGCCCTAATAATTTTTATTCCGGGTCAAGATATATGGCAGAAACATTTATTAACGACAATGTTGCTGAAAACGGCAGGGTTATAATTTTTATAGAAGCAGATAAAAGATTTGTCCCGTATGTTAAAAATAAAAATGCAGAAATATATTTTTACGGTACGGCCGAAAAAGTAGATTGGGATTCTTCTGTTGATAATTCACAGCTTACCGGTTATGCAAAAGTTGTTCTTGTCCCAACCTGGATTCATAAATCTATGTCAAAAACCAGGCAGAATTTTGCTTTACTTATGATAACAAAAGAAAGACCGGCAGATGGATTTGTTATCGAGGATAGGAATTATCGGATGATTTTTAAACCTTACATTATTTTTAACAATACTTACGGATTATTTAAAATAATTGAAATAAAAAAGTAACCTCCCGGACTATAGGAAAAACATTTTGTTCGTTTTTTCATGAGAATTAAAAGGAGGAAAATAATGACAGATAAAGACAAAGATGTAGAGGTTATTGAGGAAGATTTTGCAGAAGCTTGTGAAATTAATGTATCAAGGCCAAATATATTGATGGTTTTAACTGAAGCAGACAGATTTGATGAACATCATAAAACCGGGGTTTGGTTTGAAGAATTTGCTATTCCTTACCTGAAATTTATTGATGAAGGTTATGATGTTTCTGTTGCAACACTTCATGGCAAGGAGGCTCTTCTTGATCCTGCAAGTACAAATATTATTGACGATATTAAGTGGCATAAGGCAAAAGAGGCGATGAAATCTCCTCAAAAACTTTCAGAAATAAATTGTTCTGCATTTGATGCAGTTGTAATTCCGGGCGGACACGGCCCTTTATTCGATTTGGCTGATAGTGAAGAAATGGGTGATGTACTAATCAGGTTTTATGAGGAAGGAAAGTTAATTGCTGCTATATGCCATGGCCCGGCTGCCTTATTATCTGCAAAGAAAGCCGATATTCCGCTTGTGAAAGGTTATGAACTTACTGCTTTTACAAATGAAGAGGAAATAGAGGCTAAAAAAGACGGTCTTGTCCCATTTTCTGTTGAAGATAAATTAAAAGAGGCCGGTGCAAAGTTTGTTAAAGAAGCTCCGGGGGCTGTTTATGTAGTAAATGACAGAAATATTATTACAGCCCAAAATTATCAGTCAGCGGGGGCTTTTGCTGATGCGATAATTGAATATCTTTCAGAAAAGGTTTAATATAAAATATTGTAAGCAGAAGAAAAACTTATACTTGAAATCGTTTTGCGATTAATGGTGTAAGTTTTTCTTTTAATTTTGCATTAAAATTTTTCTATATTATAATGATTTCTGTAGAGCTAAGTATTTTTATATTATGATTAATGATTTAACTACAGGAAACCCTTTAAAGCTAATATTGCTGTTTTCAATCCCATTACTTATAGGGAATATTTTTCAGCAGTTTTATAACATAGCAGACATCGTTATTGTAGGAAGAACCCTTGGGATTCAGGCACTGGCGGCTGTTGGAGCAACGGCCCCTTTGTTTTTTCTGATAATGTTTGTAATTGTCGGGCTTACAAACGGTTTTGCAGTTGTTACGGGGCAGAGATTTGGGGCAAAAGATTATGACGGAGTCCGCCGTTCGGTTACTATGTCTGTTATTTTAAGTTCAATTCTTACTCTGATTTTTACGGTCTTGTGCATGTATTTTATGCCTGCAATTTTGGGCTTGATGAATGTTCCCGCTGATATATATAAAGATGCGTATTTATATATTCAAATTGTTATTTTCGGTTTATTTACAGCTAATTTTTATAATCTTCTGGCAAGTATTATAAGGGCACTTGGGGATAGCAAGACTCCTTTGTACTTTTTAATTTTTGCATCTATACTAAATATAATTCTTGCACTTGTATTCATCATATATTTTCATTGGGGGGTTCCGGGGTCAGCTGTTGCGGTAGTTCTTTCCCAGGCAATTTCTGCTTTACTCTGCGTATTTTATGTAAAAAAGAATTTTCCAATTCTTCATCTAAAGAAACAAGATTGGATATTTAATAAAAAAGAGGATCTGACATTTGCATGGGAACATTTGAATGTAGGTTTGCCTATGTCTGTGCAATTTTCAGTTTTGGGAATAGGTGTTTTAATTATCCAAAGTGTTTGTAACACTTTTGGCTCTGACGTAATAGCTGCATTTACTGCAGCTCTCAGAATCGAGCAGATAGCAACTCTTCCTATGGTGTCATTCGGTGTTGCACTTGCTGCTTTTGTTGCTCAAAATTTTGGGGCAGGTAGTTTCAGACGTATTAAAGTCAGTGTTAAGAAATCATCAATAATTAATCTGCACTTAAGTGTTGTAATGGCGTGTGTTATGCATTTTTGGGGAAGTGATCTTGTTAAAATTTTCATCGGAGGGCAAAATCCTGAGATTATTAAAATAGCACATGATTATTTATTTGTTAGTTCTCTGTTTTATTTTTTTCTTTCTCAAATTTTTATTTTCAGAAACGCACTTCAGGGGCTTGGTAAGGCTCTTATACCTCTTATTGCATCAGTTGGAGAACTTTTGGTTCGCTCATTTGCTGCAATTTATCTTGCTGTTAAATATAGTTATTTTGGAATATTTTATGCTGGGCCTATTGCCTGGGTAACGGCCTCTGTTGTTTTAGCGCTTGGTTATTATACAAATATTCACAGATTTATTATGGAGGCTCAGGCTGATAAGAGAGGCAAACTTCATAAAACCTGAGCCCTTTAAATATTTTTATTTGAAGCTTTGTGAAAATCTGATATTCTGACTGTTAGCTTTATCTTGAAAAACTTTTTATCATTTATTTATCTCTTGACTAATAGTAGCTATCAGGTAGTATTCTATTATATGGATATTTATAAATTAATTATCAAGGTTCATTATGCTTAAAAATTACATTACATATTTAAAATTTATAAATGCAAAATTAACGAGATTTTTTGAGAAACAGAAACCTTATATTTTTTGTAAAAAAGGATGTGGACTTTGCTGCAAAAATGCTCAATTTCCGTATTCAAAAATAGAATTTGATTATTTGATGAACGGTTTTTATAAACTTGATTTAGATATTCAAAAAAGAATTTTCGGAAATATAAAAAATATTATAGTTGCTAAAGACAGTTATAAGGATGAAAAATTTAAATATGACTGTCCGTTTTTGATTGATAATGTTTGTTCAGTGTATGAATACAGAGGAATAGTCTGCCGGGCATTCGGTCTGATGAATATTGGAGAAGGCGGCGGCAAAGAAGTTCCGTTCTGTTGTTTTAAGGGGCTTAATTATTCAAACATTATGGACGGAATTAATATTTCTGCTCCGAAATATAGAAGTTTAGGAATTTCTGAACCTCCTCTTGCGTTTAATGTAAGTTATGATTTTTTAACAGACTCTGCTTTTGAAAAATTATTTGATTTTAAATTCGGTGACAAAAAGCCGATGATAGAGTGGTTTAGTATGCAAAATCAGGCAATAGTAAATAAAGATATTAAACGTGAAATTCAGAACTTTTAAAATTATGCATTTTTAGGTTTAATGCTTGTTTTGAAATAAAATGCAAGCGGGATTAAGATAAATGCTATCAATGCGAATATCTCAAAAACATCGACGTAAGCCATTAAGCGGGACTGTGTTAGTAATGATTTATATAGATAAGAATTTGTTTTGATGGCGGCAAAAGAACTTGATGCATTTGCCATAAATGTGCTTAGTAATGATGCAAATTTTTGTTGAAATACCAGGTTGAAGTTAGATAAATTATCAACAAGATAAACCTGATGCATTTGGCTATGGCGTGCAACAAGAGTTGATGCAACAGATGCAACTACGGCGGTCATTGTACTTTTGCAAAGGTTATGAAGGCTTGCTCCGTTTGTCAGCTCTGATTTTGGCAGTGTTCCAAGTACAAGTGAGGATACCGGAATAAATGTCATAATAACCCCTATTCCCATAAGTACCTGTGGAATAGCAATATAAATAAATGAGACAGTTAGATTCAGGTTAATAAAAAATAAAATTGAAATTCCTAAAAAGAAAAATCCTATTGCTATTAAGATTCTGTTGTCAAAAATTTTCATAAGCGGGTTAATCGCAATCATCATCAAAACACAAGAAACAATACGAGGCGCCAGCGCATAACCGCTTAACATTGCAGTATAGCCCATCATATTCTGTAAAAACTGCGGCACAAGTACAATTGATGAAAATACAATCATATTTACTGATGCACTTAAAATTGTACCTATTAAAAAGTTCCGGTCTTTAAACAGCCTTAAATTAATTAAAGGCGCACTGCTTTCAAGTTCACGAATAATGAAAAATACAAATGCACAGACCGAAAAACCTGCAAGCCAGCTTATCCAGGCACAATCAAACCAATTATACTGCTGGCCCTTATCCAAAACAACCTGCATGGAAAGAAGCCACAAGACAAGCGCAATCATCCCAAGAAAATCTGTTTTTTCTACTTTTTTGCGTGTCGGCAGTTCCTCAATATTTGCATGAACCATGGATATTGAAAGAATTCCAACAGGAATATTTACAAGATAAATCCATTGCCAGTCCGCATTATCAACTATAAAACCTCCAAATGTCGGGCCCAAAATTGCAAAAACCATTACTGCAATTCCGTATAAACTCATTGCAATCCCTCTTTTATCAGGAGGAAAGGCTGCCAGCAAAATGGCTTGCGATACCGGTGTCATAGGCCCGCCTCCGATTCCCTGAATAAGTCTTCCGAGTACCATTAGATTAAGATTTGGAGCTATAGCACATATTAATGAACCTAATGTAAAAATACCTATAAATACTTTTAAAAATCTTTTTCTTCCCATAAGATTTTCAAGCCAACCGGACATAAGAATTAAACAGGCATTTGCAATCATATATGAAGTAATAATCCAGTTTGCCTCATCAATTGTTGAACCAAAATATCCTGAAATATGCGGGATTGCAACGTTAGTAGCAGATGTCGCAAGACAAGAAAATGATGTAGGCAAAAGTATTGAAAATGCAACAAGCCACAACGGAGCAGGGGTATGTTTATATACAACTTTAGCCATTACTTAACCTTAACCTCCGGTACAACAGACATTCCAGGAACTATGTTGTATTTTGAAATATTTTCGGTAAATACAATTTTTACAGGAACTCTTTGAACTATTTTTACATAACTACCAACTGCATTCTCGGGAGGGAAAAGACTTGCTCTGGCTCCGGTTGACCGCTGAATACTATCAACTTTGCCTTTAAATTTTTTTCCGCCATAAGTATCTATTTTTATTTTAACAGGCTGCCCCGGCTTCATATTTGCAAGCTGTGTTTCTTTAAAATTAGCTACAATCCACATTTTTTCCGGAACTATCGCAAACATAGGCTGTGCTACTTGAACGTAATTCCCCTCTTCAACGGTACGATTTGTAATTCTTCCATCTGATGAGGCATAAATTTTTGTATATGAAAGATTTAACTTGTCCTGCTCTACTTCAGCTTCCAGACGTTTTATCGAGGCTGTAATTTCTTCATATCTGGCATTTGCCGAGTTGCTGTTTGTCTGAGCAGCAGTTAATTTATTTAGGCTTGCCGAATAATCCTTTTATTCGTTCAGACAAAATGTCCCGTTAAAATACAAATAGGTAACGAATTAAATGAAGAATTGCGGCAGCTTTTACAAAAATCTGATGAAAAAACTAAAAAATTAATAATGAAACATATACAACAGTTTAAAAAAGATTGTTATATTAATACATCTCAAATGCCTGAAGATATAAAACCTTTCTTTGAAAAATTAAAAAATACAGACAACTATGAAACTAAATTATCAATACCTGTAATTCATCGTTTCTGGCTTAAGAAAGCAGAAGATTTCGGTGTAAAATACGAAACCAATTTTTCAAATTTAGTATAAATAGTTTAAATATCATGTGCTGGAAAAATATTACGTTTAATTGCAAATAAGTTTTCAAAACAAAATACTTTACTGCCTCTAATAATTTTATATTAATTACTCATGGCAATTTTCAACAAATAAAGTATAGAGTTATTACTACATTTTTTCCAAAGATACATTTATTTTATCAGACTGATATACAGATTGAATCATAGTCTCCCAATCTTCTTTTTTAAACAAACCACCTTCAGGATCTATCCAGTTATCAATGACATAACATTCGTTAGTATCTTTATTTTTTAGTAATACTGCAACATGAGAAGTATACCCTGCTTCAGTACCATTAGTATAAGAGGCATCAATAGTTATTTCCGAAACATCATATTTATCAGGAAATTTTTGTTTAATAATATAATTAACTAATATTGCAGCTTCTCCGCAATTTGCAAATTTTGACGCTCTTATTTTATTAATCATTTCCTGTATTGCTATTTCAGGATTATCACTATACTTACAATTAAATCTTAAAACATCATATCCGTTTATTTCTTGCTCTGACAATTCAATATTTAATACACCGCTTCTCGATGTAGATACTAAATATCCAAATTTATCAAAATACTCATTTACTATAAACCTTGCATCAGAAAGAAGTTCTGTATTTTCAGTTTCATTATTTAGAATATTAAACTTATTAGTAAACTCCTTAAGTCTACTTTTTCTATGTTCAGCAATTTCTGATTCCTGAGGTACAACCTTATATTTATCATTTGTTACTTTTATTACTTGTTCTAAAAATTCCTTAACATCATCTGTTGTTACAGATTTATCCTTTAGAGTTTTATTATCATTTGTTAATGTTTTGTTTAAAAACATTTCTATTTCTTTATTATCAAATACCGAATTTTTATCAATAGCAGCAAAACTATCAAAATAACTGTACATTTGATAACATTCACTTGCTTCTAGTTTATTATTTTTATTTTTATCAAAAATGGAAAATAATATGTTGTTTTTTTTATTTATACAAACATCTTTATTTAATAACCAGCCGCTATTTTTAAATGGTTTTAACCACTTTGTCCGCTCGTTAAGCTCTATATATTTTGGTGTAAATAAACTATCAAAGTCACTCATAAATAATATAAGTATTTACATACAGACTTAATTTCTACTAAAATAAAAAGTGTAACATATCTTTACATAAATAAAGAACGTGTCTGTCAGCAATTAAAACCTCTCCGACTTCAAGTTTTGAAAAATCTCGTTCAATGTACGGTTCAATTTTATCATGGTATGCTTTTTCACCTTCTCTAAATAGAACCCATTTTGAATAATTGTTTTTCTTAAAATTTTCGGCAAATCTTCTGAAAGTAAGATTACATGGAATATTCTCATATCCTCGCTTTTCAAGAATATGTTTTGTCAAATTTATAGCTTTTTCGATAGTAAATTTATTTGGGTATAACAAGTATTTCAAAAATATCTGTTTCATTTCCTCATTTAAAATGGTGTTATATTCTCCTTGTCTATTAGTTTTGCGTTTTTGTAAAAGTCCCTCTGCTCCATAATTTTCAAACATTTTAACCCAACGATGAAGTGTACCTATCGAAATTGAACCTACAAACTTATATATCTGTGGCAGATACATTCCGCTGTTATATAAATCTAAAAATACAGAATCGGCTTCTTTTTTAGTCGGATATTTTTTACGAAGGTTATTTAAAGCCACAACAATATCCACTCTTGCAAGAGCTGTTAATTTTGAATGTTCTGATACAAAATTCATCTTGTTTTCAAACGTAACAAGTGCTGTTGTTTTTAATTCTTCTTCATCTAATCTAACTTGTATATCAGGCTCTAATGAAGAATAAAGAATTTCATAGGATTTTCCTCCATTTACTTCAACTTCTCTTGCGATATACTTACCCTGATTAATCGCAAGTCTTATCGAACGTGTGCTTTTTAAGCCCTTTATTCTTGCTATTTCATTAATATTAATAAATTCATCCATACTCACAGATTAACTCTGAAGTCGGAAATGTGTTCCTGTTTTCCAGATTTTGTAACATACCAACACAAATTACTCTTATTAAAACCAAATCGGACATTATCTACTTCAAAAGTCCAATAATCGTTTTATCCGTGCAAGTTAGTGAAATTAGGACAAACGTGGATAACGATTCGATTTTCAGATAAAATTTTTGGAATTTTGAGGACATTTGTGATACCCAAAAGAGACTTTTCGTCCGGTTTCATAACGAATAAAACGATTACTTCCGACCGCCAAAACTTAAACACAAAGCCAACCTTACCGAATAATCCTTTTATTCGTTCAGACAAAATGTCCCGTTAAAATACACTTGCCGAATAATCCTTTTATTCGTTCAAGTAAAATGTCCCGTTAAAATACAACAATAAAGGTACAACTTTAAAATACATCTGGCAACTAATAAAAAAGAGATAAGCTTGAAACTTATCTCTTTTTTATTAGCAAGGGAGAGATTCGAACTCTCGACCTCACGGGTATGAGCCGTATTCTGAGGGTATCGTGGAATGAAAAATCAATACTTTCAGCCCTGTTGAATTAAATACTGATACCATGAATTAACATATCAAATGGACACAATATGGACATGAAATTTTACTTGATATTATTCCAGAATAATCAATGTTCAGAACTACTTTATTATAATACATCATTATACAGGATTTTCATGCTATAATCGGTTTATGGTTGAGAAGTATCTAGGTGCAGTAATTCAGAAATATAAGACTGGAAAGACCACAGAACATAGTTTTAGGGGTGATTTACAGGACTTCGTTGAAAGAACCGTTATAGGTGTTCAAGCAATCAATGAACCCAGACGGCAGAAATGCGGTGCACCAGATTACATCATACAGAAGAAAAATATACCTATCGGCTATATTGAAGCCAAAGACATAGATAAGAGTCTTGACTCTATTGATAAGACGGAACAACTTGACAGATACAAAGCAAGTTTAGACAATCTTATCTTAACCAATTATTTAGAGTTCTGGTTTTATAAGAACGGTGAACACGTTGACACTATAAAGGTGGCGGAACTTTCAAGCGGTAAGATTAAAACCTATGACAAAGAATATCAGCGACTTATAAACGCAATAAGGAACTTCTGCGACTATCAAGGTCAGACGATTAAATCACCTAAGCAACTGGCTAACTTAATGGCTCAAAAGGCTGTTATGATTAGAGACGTTATTATTAATGCTCTTGAATTGGACTCAGAGAGTTCATTAGTAAGCCAGAGAAACGCATTTAAGCAGATATTATTACACGATTTAACTAATCATACATTCGCTGATATGTACGCTCAGACGATTGCTTATGGCTTATTTGTAGCAAGGTTGAATGATACAACCTTAGAGGATTTTTCAAGACAGGAAGCCAGAGAACTTATCTCAAAGAATAACCCATTTTTAAGGCAGTTATTTGACTATATTTCAGGTGCTAACCTTGATGACAGCCTTGTCTGGATTGTTGATGACCTTGTAGAGATATTTAGATGTGTTGACCTTAATAAACTATTAAAGAATTATGGCAGAACTACCCAGATGTCAGACCCGTTTCTACACTTTTATGAGACGTTTCTGGAGAGTTATGACAAGGTTAATAAGGAAAAGAGAGGGGTATATTATACACCTCAGCCAGTAGTAAGGTTTATTGTCTCGGCAGTTGATAAGATATTAAAGAATGAATTTAATTTATCTCATGGGCTTGCTGATGATACAAAGATTAAACATAAGAGATTTTTATATATCGATACTTCTAATAAAAGAGTAAAACAACCTAAAGAAGTATGGGAAGAAGAAGAAATATACAAGGTGCAAATACTTGACCCTGCGACTGGTACAGGTACATTCTTAGCGGAAACAATCCGTAAGATATATTCATACTTTGTAAATCAGCAGGGGATATGGTCTCAATATGTTGATAAGGCACTTATACCACGTCTTAACGGCTTTGAAATTATGATGACACCTTATGTTATGTGTCATTTAAAACTGGATTTATTGTTACAAGAAACAGGCTACACAACAACTAAACAAACCAATCGTTTTAATGTATATTTAACCAATGCTCTTGATAAAGATGAAACAACAAAATATCCTTTGTTGGATTGGTTATCAGAAGAAGCAAAACAGGCAGGTCGTATTAAGTCCGAAACACCTATTATGGTTGTAATGGGCAATCCACCATATAGCGTGAGCAGTTGTAATAAGAATGACTATATAGAAGATTTAATAAGTATTTATAAGCAAGACTTAAATGAGAGGAAAATTAATCTAGATGATGATTACATAAAGTTTATTAGAATGGGAGAAAGTTATATTGAACGTAATCATGAGGGGGTATTAGCATATATATCAAACCATAGTTTTATTGACGGTGTAACTCATAGACAAATGAGAAAACACCTAATGGAAACCTTTGACAAGATTTATATACTTGACTTGCATGGCAATGCTAAGAAGAAAGAAACCGCCAAAGACGGCTCAAAAGATGAGAATGTATTTGACATTCAACAGGGTGTAAGTATCAATATCTTTATTAAGACTGGCATGAAACAACCTAATGAACTGGCAAAGGTTTATCATGCTGAATTGTTAGGATTAAGAGAGAATAAGTTTGAGTATCTGAATAATAATGAGTTTGACACCGTTGAATACAAGGAACTTGAACCAGTTGAACCATATTATTTCTTTACACCAAAAGATTTTAATAACGAAGATACATACGATAATTGTTTAAAATTAACGGATATATTCCAAGAATATAATAGCGGAATACAGACAAAGAATGACCCTTTATCAATACAGTTTTCATCTAATGATATTGAAAGAATTATAGAAAATATGAGGCAATTATCAATAGAGGAATTAAAAGAACAATATTCACTTACTGATAGTTCTGGTTGGACGGTTAAAAATGCTAAAAACGATGTACTAAGAGATTGTGGAACATTTCTACCTATAAGTTATAAAGTATTTGATACAAGATATACATACTTTACAGATAAATCATCTGGTTTTCTTGGTCGTCCACGATATAGTGTAATGAGTCATCTTTCTAAGGGTATTTATGGGCTTAGCTTCACTCGTTCTATACCTGCAAATCAAGAATTTAATCATGTTATGGCAGTCAATCAAATAATGGATATTCATATAATAGGTGGACAGTCTTACGTTGCTCCTTTGTATCTATATGAAAATGACTCAGAACAAAAGTCATTCTTTACACAGAACCGTAAGCCAAACTTGAACATGGATATAGTAAAGAGTCTTGAAACAACTTTAGGACTGTCATTTACACCAGAGAAAGAAAATACAGAGGGTACATTTGCACCGATTGACATATTAGATTACATTTATGGTGTTCTGCACTCTAACAAGTATAGAACTAAGTATAAAGAGTTCTTGAAAATAGACTTTCCACGTATTCCATACCCTGCAAGTGCTGATTACTTCTTTAAGATTGCTAAACTGGGTAAGGAACTCCGGGAAATACACCTTATGGAAGCCCCAGAAGTAAAGGAATACATAACGTCATACGGTGTCAGCAGTGATAATGAGGTCATTAAGCCAGAATACAAAGACAATAAAGTATATATTAATCGCACTCAATACTTTGATAACGTGCCAGAAGTAGCATGGAACTTCTACATAGGTGGTTATCAGCCTGCACAAAAGTGGCTCAAAGACCGTAAAGGCAGGATATTAAGTTATGATGAAATCCTGCACTATCAGAAAATCATCAAAGCACTTGTATTAACTAATGATATAATGCAACAGATTGATGGCATTGTAGAGGTGTAAGATGTCTCTTGAAATTGATAAGAAAATAATGAAAGCTATCATTCTATCAGTGAAAGATGATTTTAATGAGAATGATTATGCAATTATGGAAGAAGCTATAGAATATATTAAAAAATCTGAGTCGTATCAAACAGCCCAGTTGTCGTGGAGTATTGAGGGTTACAAACACGTATTAAAGCAAAGAGAATATTGTAATGGCTTTTGTTCAAGGCTCTTGTATGAATACCATGAACCTATATCTGAATTTGAAATATTTATAGAACATTGCATAACAATTGCTCATGATATGCAATATCCTAATGATGAATACCCTAACACCTGTAAAGTTTTGAGTGGCATTTGTGCAAGGTCAATATTGATAGCTAATGAAATATTATGTTTGATTAAGAATGGGTTTGCTTCTGGTGCTTTAGCACGTTGGAGAACATTATATGAATATAGCGTTATAGCTATTTCTATAGTTAAGTTTGGTGAAGATACTGCAAGAAAGTATTTAGCATATAATGATATTGTTAATTATCGTGAAGCTAAAACGTACAATGAACATGCTGAGTCGTTGGGTTTTAAACCTATAACAGAGGAAGAATTAAGCTCTTTAAAAATTGCTTCTGAAGAAGCACAACAGGAGTATCCAGAATTAAATTCAAAACAAGATTATTCATGGGCAAAGCCTAATATTAGTAATGGAAGCTTTACTGAACTTGCTAAAGCTACTGATATTAACTATTACCGACCTTTTTATAAGTTTTCTTGTAATTATGTTCATGGTGGTGCAAAGGGTGTATTTTATGACTTAGGACAAATACATGGCTTAGATGAAGAAAACTCATTTAAATTAGCTAGTACAAATTATGGCTTTACAGACCCTATGCAATTAACTATGATTGCATTATTAAATATAATATCAGCAATCGTTTCACTTGCACCTAACATAAATCACCTTATACAAATTGTTTATTTGCAGGATAAACGAGTTGAAATAACAGAGTCATGTCATAAAGTTGAAAATGACATAAAGGAACGTGAAATAGAATATAGAACTGTAAATAATACCCAATCTGATTAAGATTACATCAAATCTATCATATTGTTAATACGTATCAATTTATCAAGATTACATGTACATAACTTATTGTTTATCAGTTCTATAATTTTAGCTATATCTTTCTCTGGTTCTGGTAACAATAATTCAACAGGGGAAATATTAAATACATCACATACTTTATCAACAGTTTCTGCTGTTGCTTGATACTTGTTATGTTCAAGGTTTCTATATCCTTGAACACTCATATTAATTTTTTCGGCAAATTGTTCCTGTGTAAGTTTCTTACTTACACGCAGTCTTTTTATGCCACCATTAATCATTTCTTGATAACTCATAACTATTATTCTCACTTATCTTGTAACAAATTAAAACTAATCATATAGACAAGTAAGTACTACTTATAGTATGCTTTGACTGTTATAAGGACGGTATGAATGGACAGCAAAACTTGTTTCTTAATGGGTAATAGACACACACCTAGCAATATAAGAGAACCGCTTGCAGAAGCGGTGGAAAAACATATTACTGAATATGGTGTTACAACATTTATTGTCGGACGTTATGGGAATTTTGACAGTATGGCAATAGGGGTACTCAGAGAGGCTAAGAAGCGACATAATGACATAGAACTATATTTACTTACCCCTTACGCATTGACACAGAAAATAGACATTCCAGAGGGCTTTAATGGAACATTTTACCCAGACGGTCTGGAGAAAGTACCGTTAAGGCTTGCCATTCCACAGGCTAACAGGTATATGGTGCAGAACTCCGATTACTTAATAACATACTGTCATCACATAGGCAATACCAGAAACATAGTAGAATATGCCAAGAAACGAGAGAAAAAGGGCTTGATAAAGGTAACTCTATTATAGTTCATAAAACGTTCGTATTACGGACGTTGAAAATCTATGCTTAAATTAGTTCGTAAAATATCGCAGCATATCTTAACAAACGTTCGTTAATGTATTGACATTTTACGAACTGTCTGCCATAATAATAATGTAAGGCAGATAACAATAGGAGACAACAAAAATGAAAAATCAAGAAATCAGAAACACTGTTGCAGAGTTACAGGAACTTTATGCTCAAGCAGACAGCTTAAAAGCTGAAATTACAGCTAAAGAAGCAATGATTAAAGATGAAATGGAAAGCAGAGAATTAGAAGTATTGGACTTAGGTAATGTAATCATAAGATTTACTTCAATCTTATCTAATCGTTTCGATACAACTAACTTTAAGAAATTGCATGCAGATTTATACAATGCATTTATTAAGCAAGTTGCAAGCAGACGTTTTGTGATAGCATAGGGCTTAATGCCCTATTGCTAGGGCAGAATGAGAGGTTAATAATGGCTGAAACTAGAATTTACGGTTACGCAAGAGTCAGTAAGAAAGACGGCATGACTATTGAAAATCAAGAGTATGCAATAAATAAATGGGCTAAAGAAAATAATGTTACCGTTTCAATGATTTATAAAGACCGTTGTCAAGGTGATACCCCAGTAAATAAGAGGCAACAGTTACCAGTATTACTGGAAAATCTGAGAGAGGGCGACACAGTTGTAGTATTTGAATGTTTTAGGCTGCACCGTTCTACAAGTGGGTTGCAGGCTCTTTATAGAGAAATTATAGAAGAAAAGAAAGCGGAATTTGTCAGCTTAAATCCTATGGAACAAATCTTATGCACATTTAGAAACGGTAATGAAGATATAGTTCAACAAGGGTTCAAACAAATCATATTAGCCGTTATGAGTGTTTTAGGTGCTATGGAAAAAAGGAACGTATCAATAAGAACTAAAAACAGTTTAGCCGAACGGAAAGCTAGAGGCATGAAGTTAGGTCGTCCAGTCGTTCAATTACCGCCAAACTTTAAGGAATTATACGAACGTGCATGCAGAGGCGATATAACGCACGTACAAGCAATGAATGAACTGGGATTAAAAAAGACTTCTTATTATAAACTGGCTAAAGGTCTTAAAGGTGGTAGTAATGAATGATAGGCAGGTACAAGACTTAATACGTGGCATGTTTGTCAATCAAATGTTCTTTAGAATAATGGACTCAGCAAAAACACGCAGGTACAGGGTTCAGCAAGGGCAAGAAGTTCAAAGAATGCCAATAATACTTAACGTAATCTGTGGCTTGATTTTATTAGGTTGGACGTTCATATTATGCGGTACTCTCCTATTAAGTCTTTTAGGTTTGTTTATGCTTATATTCAACATTGATTAAGTCCGGGAACGGCAGGACGTAAACTTACATGTAACCTAAAAACGCACCCAGACTGTAATACATGAAAACGACACTTTAGACTAAAAACCCTCTATCCCTGTCATAGTGTGCCTTGTGGATATACAAGAGCCTTTATATATCTTTACAATGATATTACTATATGCCCACCATACCTGTTATTAGGCAATAATGGGCATAATTAATCCTCAGATATGCGTATTGCTTTACCTCTGATATACGACCATATATGACATATTAATCATTATCAATTAACTTATTTGATATATTCTTTTGATAGTTTTGGTCGCATTTTTTTAGCAACTCCCTAGCCTTTTCTTTGTGGTCCGGGACGTTTGCAGGTGCAACTTTCTTATTATGTTTCGCCATGTAGTCATTAATAACTTCATAAGCAATCTGTTTAACGATTTCTCTATCCATTTATTTAATCTCCATTAGTTTGTAGGGGAGGTTACTCCTCCCACTCATAATCATCTGGCAACTTAACACCGTATTTCCTACGAACTTCCTCAAGTCTATACCGCTTTTCGAGGTCAGTTGCCAACCAGACCATTTCATCGAAGTCAATATCTGCAAGTTCTGTATCGACAATATTGTCTCTATATTCGACAAACATGTCGATAGAATTGTGAACTAGCCTATATTCTTCATGAAATCGTCTATTATTTACACACGATAAGTCTTGGCTACGTGTGTTCAGCCTGTTGATTTCACCAACAATGTGTCTAATGTTGCGTTTCATTTCGTTTACCGTCCTTGTTGCTTTTGGCAACGTCATTTAATATTAAATACTTATGCAAGCTACTACGTTCCTTTAATAATGTTTGCACCGTTTCATTATTAAAGGATATTTTCTTATCAACTAACAGTTTGTACGCTATGCCGATGTTACTCAATGTATTGAGCCACTCGGCAATGTCTTTAATCCTGTGATTGTCAAGTAAATGAATAAGGTCTAAACGTTCAAGCAACGTATCAAGGGCAATTTGTAACTTCTTTCCATGCCGGGTGAACTTTAATATAACCCAGATGTAATCAAGCCACGCTGCTAGCTTAGAGGATTTTTTAGTGCCGGGAATGTTATTATAGAAACCATACTCACGTTGTACATTCTGATTTGTCAGTTCACTAGCTAACTGGCATGCGGTAAAGGTTATGATATTATCGTCAATACTAAACGTATCAGCTAACCCATAATAAATAAAGGTATCAAATGCACTTGATATAAGTTCTTCTACCGTTTGTGTATTCCTAGATAACTTCAACCCCTTAGAAAAGGTTTTAATCGGTATTCTAAATTCTTTATCTGTCTGAGAAGTATCAAGTACATAGGTACTATTGGTTATTGTCCTTAATACGCTTTCAAATACTTTACGCTCATTTACCGTCAATACTGGTGATGAAAGCAGGTTAAGTATTGTTGATACGGATATTCGGTACTTGTTACCTTGATTTATCTGAAAATGATAACCCTTGTGTTGTTCCAACATATTAGCAACGTTAAGAATTTGTTTAATTGTATATTGACTAATTCTCGGTAATGTTGCATAAGTGAACTTCCTGTCTTTACTCTCATAGACTTTAGGTAAGTGTTTGAGTGTAAAAGGTATTGACGTATTTTTATTTACTTCAATACAATAGCAGTCTAATTCTTCCTTTAGCTGCTCATATATAACTTGCTCGTACTTGAAAAAGTAAACTATCTTATGTTGAAACTTATCTTCTAATGCTATTGTATTGAGTTCCAACAACTTAAAGGATATAAGGTCATCGCACATTATGGCGATTACATCGCCCTCAAAGTGCATTTTCCCTAATAATGATTTTTCATAATCAAGGTATTTAACAGTTTCAGCAGGTGATATGTTTTCATTGCTGAGGTTATATTTACCATTGTAATAGTATAAATCAAAGTTAATACCTTTTTTGTGCAATTTGTTTAGGCTGCACTCCACCTTTTCTAAAAAAGTCTGCTTTTCTTTAGCCATGTGTCTTTTCTCCTATTATATAATTCTGTTTATGTAACAATGTGTTACGTATTAAAGTAATAATAATTTCTGCTGAGCTTCAGCATTTTAGTTTTTCATCTAAAAAAATAGATGTGTAACATGACTTAAAATGTAATAATCTAATTCAAGTAAAAGAAAAACAGTTGTATTTAATTACAACTGTTATAACTTGAATTATATATATAAGAAAAGACCATTAGGTCAGTTATTATCTGGAAAAGGTAAGCTCGACCTTGTCTCGCCTACCTCTGTTTTGTGTGTCATATTAAAATGTAATAATAACTTTGTGCTATCTGGAAAAATAATGTGAGACCTTGTTTGTCCTGCCTCTGTTTTGTGTGTCGTGAAAGACATACTAAATATTATCTAAGGATTAACTAAAGATTTACTATAACACTAATTAAGATTAAATGAGAGGTGATTGATATACCTTAAAGTAAATTATTATAAGGCTTGTAGGGATTAATGTATAGCGGATAGTAGTATAATTGTTTTTAATAATAGCAAGAGTTCAGATTATTATAGCAACTGTTCTGCTGAATATAGCATATTATCTGTTTAATTATATCAATATTTTTGATGAATTATAGCAGTAAACTAACTCTATATTGTTGAATTGTAGCAAATTCCAAAACTAACCCTGCATTAAATCATCAACATCAATATTATGCTCTCTGGCATAATCTATAAATCGTGCTTCTTTCTCGGTCAAGCGTTTAGTGAAGTCTAAGACTTGACCTGTTACACGTTTACGACCGCTATTAGCACGTACACCACCCCATTTAGCAACAGTCTTTTCAACTTCTGCATTTATCTTGTCTTGGCGTTCTTTAGGTAGTGCATTAATTAAATCGTCATTTGTTATAATTTTAGGCTTAGTCATCTGCTAGACTCCTTTTATATCTTTCTATATTGCGTACTGCTTGTTTCATATACCGCTTCGGTGCTTCCTGTGTCTTTTTCAATGTGATAAATCCGACTATTATTATTCGCCTGCGGTCATTATCATATTGAAAGTACGCTCGCACACCTCTAGGCTTTATCTCATATAAGTCATAATCTAACTTATTAATATTCTTATATTGAGTTCCCAGTATTTCAAAGGATTTTATCGCACTTAAGATTTTATCTTGACTCTCTGAGTCCAGTTCAGCGTATTGTTCCAATGCTTCTGGCGTGTATTCTGCGGTATATTGTTTTTCTGTCATTGTACCTACCTATATTATAACATGGTTTCGTTACGATTTCAAGATGTATATTAAGAATTATATACGCTTGTTCTTGGTTCTTTTCTTTACAAATTCAATAGTCTGCATTATATATTCAATAGACTCACGGTCATGTATTCCTAATTCTTTAAGGTTATTGATTAGTTCTGCTTGCACATTTCTTTCTGTATCACAGAGTTTATAATCTAATACTAAACCTAGTACAAATTCCTTTGGCATTCCTAAAGCTCTTGTTAGAGCAATGAAATTAACCAATGACGGTACTTTCTTTTCTTTCTTGGTTTTACTTTCTAATTCAGATATTACACCAACACTAACCCCAGTTATCTTTGATAATTCTGCAACCGTCCACCCATTTTTGTTTCTTGCTTCTTTAATCATAGTAAGAGCTTCTAACGTTGAACATTTAATGTCATCAATATCAATAACTGGGCTATTATTTTCTACTTTACTCATACTTACACCTCTCAAAGATATTACCATAAATCCTCAGCACTTGCAATAATTATGAAGATTTAATTCACTAAAGGATATATTAATACTCATAATTCACGATTGTGAATAATATTTTCATAAAAGTATTGACAAGCTAAACTTTATATGTTATTCTTATTATAGTGAAGATTTAATTCACTATCGTATTAGTCAATTAAAAAAGGAGATAGAAAAATGTCAGACAACATCAACTTATTAGGCATAGTCAGTATTAAAGACTTTGCTAAATTAATCGGTAAACCAGAAAGCACTATTAGAACATGGAAACTCAGAGGAGATATTCCAGAAGTATGTTTTTTAGTTATCGGTTCTACTGTATTTGTTAAAGTTAATCAATTCATGGAATGCATGGGATTAGCTGCATAGGGTAGGTACAGCACAATGACGGTTAAAAAACACGACAATGGTAAATGGTATTGCAGGTTTTCAATCAAAGGTGAAAGAAAACATCTTTTGTGTGCAGGTGCAACAACTGAAAAGGAAGCGTTAGAAATAGAAAACGCTTTCAAATATAAGCTGCAACAACAAATGAATGGTGTAATACCTAAAAATCAAAAGAATGTCTATTTTAACCGTCTTAAAGAGCTGTATATTAAGCACGCTAAAACTAATCATAAGAAGTATAAGAACCAGATATATTATCTTAATAGTTTGGAAAAGTATTTTAGCAACGGTAAACCTGTTAATACAATTAAACCAGAGCATATTCAAAGATACATAGAATATCTTAGAAATAGTGGTAAACGTGGCAAGAGAAAGAATTCCAGTATTAATAGGTTTCTTGAAATACTAAGTAAGATGTTTAACCTTGCTATTGATAACGGAGAATTAACTGAAAATCCACTAAGAAAAGTACCTAAGCTAAAAGAGGACAATCATATTATTAGGTATCTTAAATCTGATGAAGAAACCAGATTATATGCAAGCATTGACGATAATGCACCATACCTAAGACCAATCGTTACGACAGCACTTCAAACAGGCATGCGTAGAGGTGAAATCCTTAATATGCAATGGAAGAATATAGATTTTGACACTAGAAATATACACGTATTAGACACAAAGAGTGGCGATAAACGTGATATACCAATATCAGATGAATTATATGGTGTATTACAATCTATATCAAGAGAGTCGGAATATGTATTTATTAACCCTCAAACTAATGCACCATACGTTGATATTAAAAAGTCTTTTAATATGGTAAGGGAGTATGCAGGTATTGAGGATTTTCGTTTCCATGACCTCAGGCACACATTTGCTACAAGAATGATAATGACAGGTGTGGATTTATTTACCCTTATGGAAATATTAGGGCATAAACAAATTTCAACTGTAATGCGTTATTGCCATGTTATTCCGGGCAGGAAAATGGAAGCAGTTAAGAAACTTGCTAATTATAAAGATAAATAATGAAAGGAATAAGTATATGAACATTAAGAAACATGATGAAGAAATTAAAAAAATTAGAGAAGAATTTCTTTCAGCTCTGAAAGAACCAGAAGTAAAAACAACAGGAGAAACACTTGACAGTAAAGTAAAAGACTGGTATTTATGTGCATTTCCAAGTGATGATATGGGAAATGATATTGATTCAGAAGTGACTTTTTCAGATGTATATAAAGGTTTAGAAAATGTATATTTTACTCTTAATTGCTGCGATTCCATAATAAGAGAAAGAGTATTTGAAAAACTTGGCGAACTTCTTGGCAAATCTTATGATTATGTCTATCAAAGATGGTTACGTCCTGAATTGTATAAATAGTTATATCTCCAAACTTGTTGAAGTACATCAATATGCCACTCTACGATAATAGAGTGGTTTTTTATTTAGACCTTAATTATAATAACCTTGCAGAAATCTATATAAATCAACAACAAACACAACTCATGATAATTCCTTACAATTCATGAAAACAGTATTTAATTCAAATCAGTAAATGGACACAGAATGGACATGAAAAAATAGCAAGGGAGGGAATTGAACCCTCAACCTCGCGGGTATGAGCCGCGCACTCTTACCAATTGAGCTACCTTGCCACCTGTTTATAAATTCTATTTAATTGTCAAATTCTTGTTTAGCCCTCACGGGTATGAGCCGTGCGCTCTCACCAGCTGAGCTACCTTGCCTTATTTTTGTATATTTAGTTTTTAGGCGTCTCTCACAAAGTTCTTTCGTGTGATGTCTCCCGCCAGGTTCCTTTGTCAATCCAATCGACAAGTTTTATTTTCACATAAACATATTTTTTTTTCAAGAGTTTAATTTAATTTATTTTATTAATTCCGCAAGAACTTCTTCTACATGGCCTTTTACTTTGACCTTCCGCCATTCTTTTTCAATTTTTCCATTTTCGTTGAGAATAAATGTTGAACGGATTATTCCAAAATATTTTTTCCCATACATTGATTTTTCGCCCCAAGCTCCAAATTCTTCTGCAAGCTTGTGCTCTGTGTCAGACAGAAGTATAAAGTTTAAACTCTGATTTTCTTTGAATTTTATATGGCTTTTAATGCTGTCAGGGCTTACTCCTATGACAGTTGCTTTAGTTGTAAGTCTGTTGAAATTATCCCTGAAATCGCATGCCTCTTTCGTGCAGCCGGATGTGTTATCTTTCGGGTAAAAGTATAGTACTACTTTCTTTCCGCTAAAGTCGGAAAGTCTGTATTCCTTTTCTTCCCCGTTTTCGTCAATACCTTTTAATGTAGTATTTAAATATTCCATGTTTATTCCTTTATGTATGTATATCTAAAACGTTTATATCTTGCGGAAATTTTTGGTAGTTTGTTTCTTTCAAAGATTATATTAAAAGTAGTTATTGTTACAATCACTCAAAGATTGAGTTATATTTATTTTTTATTGTCTTTTTCACTACGTTCACGCACTGATATTCTTATCGGCGTTCCGTAAAAGCCAAATGCTTCACGCAATTTGTTTTCAATATAGCGCTTGTAGTGGTCTTTTAACAAGTCTCCGTTATTGGTAAACAAAACAAATGTCGGTGGTTTTACTCCGGCTTGTGTTGCATAAAGAAGTTTCAGCCTTTTGCCTTTAACAGATGTTGGCGGGTTAAGAGCATACAATTCTTTTACAATTTTATTGAGCAAACCTGTAGATACTCTCTTTGTACACTGCTCATATACTTCTGATGCTTTTTCAAAAATTTGGTTTAATCTTTGTTTTGTTTTTGCACTGATATAGATTTTAGGTGCAAATTCAAGGAAAGGAATATCATTTGTAAGTTTTTTATCGAATTGATTAATTGTATTAGATTTTTTATCTTCAATTAAATCCCATTTATTAATGGCTATAATTAATCCTTTTCCGGCTTCGGTTATTATCGAGGAAATTTTCTTGTCCTGATCGGAAATCCCTTGAACAGCATCTATTACCAGAAGTGCTACATCGCAATCTCTAATTGAGCGGATTGCACGATCTACAGCAAATTTTTCTACACCATAATCAACTTTGGCCTTTTTTCTGATTCCTGCTGTATCAACTATAACAAAGTTTTTATTATTGTAGCATATCTTGCTATCTATGCTGTCTCTGGTTGTTCCTGAAATATCGGAGACAATTACCCGTTCGGCGTTCAAAAGAGAATTAACTATTGAAGATTTACCTGCGTTTGGTCTGCCGACAATTGCAATTTTTATTGGAGCTGTTTCTTCAGATAAAACTTCATCATCACTGAAATCTTCTGTGACAAGATCCAACAAATCCCCGACTCCGCCGCTTCCGTGCAGAGCCGAAATCCCTATGGGTTCACCTAATGCAAGAGAATAAAAATCATTAATCATCATTAAAGAATCGGGGTTATCAAGCTTATTCACGGCTACAATTACCGGTTTCCCGGATTGTCTCAGGATATTTGCAATATCAAAATCTACCGGGTTTACGCCGTCTTTGCCATCAACAATAAATATTATTTTATCTGCTTCTTCACAAGCAATTTTTGCCTGATCAAATATTGAAAGCATTATTTCATCTTCATCCCCCGGGACTATACCTCCGGTGTCGATGACCGTAAAGTTTTTATTTTGCCACTCAACATCAAAATATATCCTGTCGCGCGTAACTCCGGGATTGTCATCTACTATAGAATTTCTTGATCCTATAAGACGGTTGACAAATGTTGATTTCCCAACATTTGGCCGTCCGACTATTGCTACTATCGGTTTGTTTTTCATAATCTAAATATACCACAAAAATATTTGTTTTTATATTTCTTATTATTTGGATTGAAATATTATCCCTAATATGATATAATACAGGTAGAAAAGGAAACGCGTATGAAAAAGACCGGCTTAAAGGCCCCAATAGAAGATTTTCTGCCTTACCAAATTGATTATACTGCTAATTATAGTAAGTCTTTCAGACGGGAATTTCAAATGAAATATATTTCCTCTGAGTTGTCTGCCGATGAATTTGGAATATTGCATTTAATTTACGATGATCCGAAAATTTCACAAACCGATATTGGAAAATACTTGTTTAAAGGTAAAGCTCATATCGGCAAAATGCTTAATGAGATGGAAAATAAAGGTTATATAAAAAGGGTTGTTGATACGCGTAATAACATAATGATCAAAAGAAATGAAATGACTGAAAAGGGATTGGAAACATTTAAGCTTGCAAGCAGCAAGATGGTTCTGATTAAAGAAAAAATGGATAAAGAATTTACAGATGAAGAGGTTAGTCAATTCATTTCATATTTAAAAAGATTCCGTAAGACGCTAGGTTCCATAGTTGATGTAAAATTAAAATAAACAGCACTTGGTTTAAGAAGTGCTGTTTATTGGGAAATTTATTTATCATTAAATTTTATTCTAATCCAAGCGCTTTTTTGTTACTTTCGGATATCATATTTAATGCCGCATAAATTTTTGCCTGGCCCTTTTGGATATCATCATATTCAGCATCAAGTGATGATAGTTCCCGGTAATATTTCATTAAGTTATTTAATTCTTGCGGGTTTTCTGCTGCTTCATCAATTTGTGCCTCTAATTCTTCAGCAATTTGAGTTAAGATTTCCTGCGGGTCAGTGGCATCGTCATAGCTTAAACCAATTGCAGTTGCAAGATTTTTTATATCTGCTGTTACTTCTGTTTCTGATGCCGGGGCTGCTGCCGCTGCTTGTCCTTTTTCTTTTTTCGCTTCTTCAATTTTTTCTTGAGCTTCTGATTCGGTCATTCCGTCTGTTACGGTAATTCCTAATGCTTCCAGTTGTCTTTTGGTACTTTCACTTAGTTCTTCTGTTTCTTCAGCAGTTGTTCCAAGTGCTGCTGTTTGTGTTTCTGTAGTTGTGTTAACGGATGTAATTGATGTGGTCATAAATTCTCCTCTCTTATTTGGTTTGAACGTTCAAAGCCTGTTATATTTCCCCTTACGGATTTTTATTTATTTAACTTTAAAAATTTAAATAGATTTTTTACAAAAATTTACATGTAGAATATTCTACTCCTTTTATGTTTTTATCACTTTCTTGACTGATAGCAGCTATCAGGTTGTAAAATGAACAGGTAAACAGTTATGGGTTATAGCAAAGGAAGGAGACTATATGAAAAAAGTTTTAGTTCTTTCGGCAAGTCCAAGACGCGGTGGAAATTCGGATATGTTATGGGATGAATTTATCCGCGGGGCAAGAGAAACCGGGGCAGAAGTTGAGAAAATATTTTTGAAAGATAAAAATATCAACTACTGTATAGGCTGTGGTTTGTGCACAAGAAATAATTACACATCTTGTTCCCAAAAAGATGATGCCGCGGAGGTTCTTGAAAAAATGGTTCAGGCAGATGTTATTGTAATGGCAACGCCGGTATATTTTTATACGTTGTGTGCACAGATGAAAACACTAATTGACCGCTGCTGTTCAAGATATCCGGCAATGAGCAATAAAGATTTTTATTATATTGTAACTGCTGCGGATTCCAGTGAAGACGCATTGGAAAGAACTATTGAATGTTTTAGAGGTTTTACTGATTGTCTTTCCGGATCTAACGAAAAAGGCATTTTATATGCAGTGGGTGTATGGAATGTTGGCGATGTCAAACAAACTGATCTTTTGAATCGGGCTTATAAAATGGGTAAAACTGTGTAATTCAAAAATGCAGACTCTGTCTGCATTTTTGAATTTAGTAAAAGTATGTACTATTTTCCGTAAGTTTTTTTAATTCGGAGTGAAGCCCTTCAAGTTCTTGCTTGTCAATTTTTCCGGCTTTTTGTTTTTTATCTGTATGTGAATTTTTTACTATTTGACCTTTTTCGTCTATTACATAGTCATAACTAAATGTATTGAGTCTTTTCTCCTGGTCATTATAGGTAATAGATTTTATATTTCCGGTATTTTTGTCCATTACAAAAGTCATCAGCGGATGTTTATGGCTTTTGAAACCGGTTTCAGGGTAAGTATATTCATTGTATACGTGATAAAGATCATCTTTAGCTTCATAACCTTTATACATTTTTTCTACTTTAATTGTTTGATCTGTAAGTATAATATTTTTTAGCTGTAAAATGCTGCGTTCTGCGGAAGTTTGGTTTTCAGTGGTATTATTGCCCATTTTTTGTACAGTACCGGCTTCCGGCAGGTAAATTTTATCATTTACTCTTAAGTTGTTCATTTTCTCTATGGTGTTAAGATTGTTTAATTTGGCAATAAGCAGCATGTATTCGCTGATTTCCTGATTTGTTGCGTTTTTCTTATTTAATTCTTTTTTGGCGATATTCCAGAGATTGTCGCCTTTTCTCATTGTATGTACAGCACCTTTTTTGCTCTCAGGCAGCTTGCCCATTACATAATTAACATACGCCTGCTCAGAACTGATTTTTTCAACCATAATAATTTCCCCTTATTATTAAAATCCCTATATTATAAAAAACAATCAGTCTGAAAAAAGTGACATTTTGTTAATAAATTTTAACAAAAAGTAAAATTAATGTTTGGAATGTTCTCTATAGTATAGCCCCCATTCAGCCATTGAATTGAGAATTGGCTTCAGGCTTTCTCCAAATCGCGTAAGAGTATATTCAACTCTTATAGGAAAGTCGGCATATAATGTAGTACTTATGAGCTTTTTGGCTGTGAGAGTTTTTAAATGCCAAAGTAAAGTCCACGGCAGGCACCTGGTAGATACTAAAAGCTGATTAAATGTTTTTGTGCCGGTAAGCAAATCTCTTAATATTTGAACTTTTGATTTATTATTAACAAATGTAAGAAAGATGTCAACTGGATCTTTTGCCCTTTTCTGCTTTTTCATAGATTTTACCCTTTCAGTTCGAAACTCCCAAATTAGTTTAATATGTTATATATTTATATTTATAATATTATTATAATAGATTTTTGTCTTAATTCAAGGTCAGGCTGAAGATTCCCATTTTTCAATGTATTAAATCATACAGTTGTCTTAATTCTTAGCAGAAGAATTATTCCTATACCTGTGTTTAAAAATTTTGAAAAATTACTTTATTAGTGATATGATTATTGTATTAGTTTAATATAAGCCATTTAAATTTTGTGATGGCAAATCTTTGAAGTGTGAGGAAAATTTTTGCTTTCGAATTTTTTAAGAAATAATGACCATATATTTAAACTCGTTTGCGGAGCAGGAAATGAGGATGTCGTAGAAGTTGAAAAGCTTGTTGCATTATATTCAAGAGCGGGTTGCAGCTTGTTTGATGTTTCAGCGTATCCGGATGTTGTTGATGCAGCAAAGAGAGGAATTGAACGTTCGGGAATAAAAGATGATAGATATATTTGTGTGAGCGTTGGGATAAAGGGGGATCCGCATATTAATAAGGCCGAAATTAACCGGAATTTATGTACAAAATGCGGCAGCTGTTGGGATGTTTGTCTGCAAAATGCTGTTTATAGTGTCGAAAATGCTTATCGTATTAACAACAAACGTTGTATAGGCTGCGGGAAATGCAGACAGGTTTGTCCTGCCAATTGTGTGGATATGTATTCAAAAGCTTCCCAAATAAAAGACCTGCTGCCGCCTTTGATTAGTAAAGGAATTGATTGTATTGAATTTCATGCGGTCTGTTATGATGAGCAGGAAGTTCAGGATGTTTGGCGCCAGATTAATAATTTATATCCGGGGATTTTGAGTATATGCATAGACCGCTCAAAGTTGGGGAACGAATTTTTACTTGCAAGGATAAAGAAAATGCTTCAGATAAGAGAGCCTTATACAACAATTATTCAGGCAGATGGGGCCCCTATGTCGGGCGGAGTGGATGATTATAAGACAACACTTCAAGCGGTTGCGGCTGCTGAAATTTTTCAGGATGAGAATTTGCCAGTCTATCTATTTTTATCCGGGGGCACTAATTCCAAGAGTATTAAGCTTGCCGAACTTTGCGGGATAAAGGCAAACGGGGTTGCTGTTGGTTCGTATGCCAGGAAACTTGTCCGTTCTTATATCCAAAGAGAAGATTTCTGGACCAACGATAAAATTTTTAATGAGGCTTTAGAAATTGCAAAAGGGCTTGTTCAGAGTTCTAAATGTTCTAATTATGATAAACTGTAAATATTTTAATGTTCGTTAAAGAAGGGAGAAATATGCTTATTCATCAAATAAGAAATGCAACAATAATTGTAACTTACAATAATAAACGCTTTTTGATAGATCCATGGCTGATGCCTAAAGACTATATGCCGGGATTTGATGGGGCTTATAACGCAGAAGTGAGACAGCCAAGAGTGGAGCTTCCAATAAGTATTGAAGAAATTGTAAATGTTGATGCAGTTATATTAACTCATTATCATCCTGATCATTGGGATGATTTTGCTGCTAAGGCTATTGATAAACATATTCCTTTTTTTGTTCAATCTGACAAGGATTCGGAAATTATTAAATCGATGGGATTTGAGGATGTTCGGATTTTGTCTTTAGATGGAACGGAATTTGCAGGGATAAAGCTATATAGAACAGAATGCCAGCATGGCAAGCGAGAAATTATTAAACCTATTTGTGAATCAATGGGAATGCCTTATGAGTCAATGGGTGTTGTGTTTAAGTCCGACAATGAAAAAACTTTATATATAGCCGGAGATACAATATGGTGTGATGAGGTTATAAATGCATTAGATAAATATAAACCTGAAATTATTGTTGTAAATTCATGCGGTGCAAGAATGCTCACTGGGGAAAGAATTATTATGGATGCGAACGATGTCAAAACAATTTCTGAATATTCTCCAAATTCGGTAATCGTTGCCAGCCATATGGGAACCGTCAGCCATCTTACTGTAACACGTGAGGATATTAAAAACTTGGGATTGGCTAATGTTTTGGTTCCGGCGGATAATGAAGTTTTAAAATTTTAAAGTTGATGAATGCAGTGTCAAATACGTACAAATAACCGGTATAATTGTACCGGTTATTGTTGCAATTAAGAATTTTTGAACTCTGGTTTATTCTTAATGTGATATTAACTTTAGCACGGTAATTCCGCTTATTATCAGTGCAATGCATAGCAGGCGTATTGCGGTGACCGGTTCTTTAAAAAGTATTATTCCGAATATTACTGTTCCGATTGTTCCTATTCCGGTCCAAATGGCATACGCTGTTCCTAGCGGCAGGCTCTTTAGCGCCAGGGCAAGAAAATAAAAACTTGCAATCATGCAAATAACAGTTAATACAGAAGGAATTATCTGGCTAAACCCATGAGAGAATTTTAGCCCCACAGCCCAGCTGATTTCAAATAATCCCGCGATAAATAAAAATATCCAATGCATTTTATATTCCCTTTCTTTATACAAAAAACCTGAGAGATATGTATCTCCCAGGCTTTTATCCTTCCGTGTACACAAAAACTTTGTGAATTTTCTCTTGGACCAGCCGGCATGACCGCGGAACCCTAGAAAATTTTTTTATTTATTTTTTTTGTTAAGCAACTTTTTCTATATTATACAATAAAAATTTTTATTGTTTGTTTTCTTATATGATTTAGAATTTTTTTTTGCCTAGTTGTTTTGGAGGTATTAGAATAACAATTTTAGTTGAGGATATACAAGGGTGAACACCCCCATCCGCTGCCATTTTCACAGTCTGACCTATAGTTTTCGGGTGTTATGCTTACACCAAAATTACCACTGCATCCGTTGACATTATTTATATCCCCCGGATTCCTGCTAAAAAAGTCTGTACGTAACGCCCCAACCGGAATTTTAAAATAAAAAATATCTCTGCCTATTGTATTTGGCCGTTCTTTTCCATTTACATCTACAAAAATATTTCTAAAACAATTAAAGTTTATCCAGGCACCATCCGCAAGTTCGAATGTCTTATTCCAATAACCCGGATCTAAGTCTTGTGGAACCCCTTGTTTATTATACCACTCGTTAGTTTTGTGCCAGGTTACGTTGTTTGTATATATAGGAACGTTATCAACATCAGACGAGTTTCCAAGTTTTTCAATTTCTTTGCAATTTAGACCTGCATCCACATATTTTAACTGTGATGCTATTTTACAGACATAAAAAATCATGTCAGACCAATTTTCCTGGGTAAGAGAGGGTATATCATCACCTGATTCAAAGGTCATTAAAAGAGCTTGTGTCATTGCCGAATATTGCTTTTTAAACATTGTTTTGAATTGTTTATCCTGGGTTTTAGATATTACTGTAGGCAAAGTCATAGCCGCAACAATTCCGATAATTCCAAGGGTTATAAGAACTTCGGCCAAAGTAAACGCGGCCTTGTGAACTAAGCCCCGTCTTGCATGACGCGTCGCTTTCCGAGACACAGAATAAATAGCTTTTTGTAGGTTGGGGTTTCTACCCCAACATAATTTCATTGTTGGGCTGAAAGCCCAACCTACATTATCCTTTGTATATTTATTTTTTGGATCCTGCAGTGCCCCGGGTACTCTAAAATATTCAAAAAGGTGTCTATACCGATGTCCCGACACTAAAAATTCGCCGTAATGGCCATGAGACAACGGTTTTAGGCAAGGTTTAGCCCCCCCCCCCTTGGCTGAAAACAGCACTATGATTGAATTTTAGCATTGTTAAATCCTCCTTAATATGTTATATCTTTATTATACCATATCTGAGATTAACTTTCAATAATTAAGCTTTCCATATAGCTTGTTTGTAAAGATATATGTTTCGATCAAAACCAAGACTGAAAATTGCCCGTTTTTGTGTTTTACTATAAGAAGAAAAGGAGTGTTTATGTCTTACATAATCCAAGGTTTCAACAGATATAATAAATTAAAATATAATGCTTATTGGAATAATGCACATCTGGATTCAAGGTTGCATGTAACTGACGATTTGTTAGATGATGCGATAAATCATTTAAATGATTGCAGAAAAAACCCGACAAGAGGCCTTCTTGCAAGAAAAAAATTCAGAACAAATAATTATCCGGATTGCTATAATCGTAATTTAAATGATTTGTATAAGAATGAGGCTGTAAAAACAGCAGACAATGCTTTTAAGGAAAAATTTTCTTCACTTTATCCAAAATCCGGTAAAGTTCGTAAATTTCTAATTAAGAGTGAAAGCATTGTTCTTGATTATGTAAAACCGGTTAAGAAAAATTTCCGTCGTACGCTCTTTAAAATGTTCGGCAAAATTTAATTAATATAATTATTCAATTTTTTATATTAGCAAATTTATGTATTCATCAGTTTTCTTTTAAATATGAAACCATTGGGATTAGATGAAATAAAAAATTTAAGGAGCGCGATACAGTATTTTCAAGACTGTTATCTGGTCTCTTCTGTTGGGGCTCTTGCTAACAGCAAGAATGGCAGAAAAATTCTTGCTGAAAATATTTCCCATACAAGTAACGGCTTTTGTGTAAAATTCAGGAATATTAACGGGCATAACAAAGACTTTTTTGTTTCCCAAGAAGAAATGGATAATCTGGTTTATATGGATAAGTATCTTAATCCTGTTCCCTTAAAAACTCCGCATAACCCTATTATTAAAGCTTTAGAAGTCGCTATGAATAAACTCTTAAATAAATTTCCCGACAAGAAGCCATTGATATGTAGAATTCCAAGCTGTAACGAAAAATTTGAATTTAATAAACCATCGAACTTTCTTGAAATGTTTACCGGTAAAAAAGCTCTTAAAATAAATGAAAGCAGTCTAAGTTCAAATCTTAAATCAAAGGAAAAGGATAGCAGAGATATTCTCGACAAAATTAGTGAAAATCCAGGCAGTAGTTTTGTGTTTGGTACCGGAATAGGCTTTTCGAAAGGATTGAGTAATAACCACTGCTATAGTTTAAAAAAGGTCGATAAGAATAATAATAGAATAGAATTATTTGACCATCGATATCTTGAAACTTTGGCTCTTACTTATGAAGAGGCCATAAAAAAATTAAAGTTTATTGTCGGTTATTTTGATGCCGATTTAATTTTATAACTTAGCGGGGCTTTAACAACTAAAAGACCCTCAACATAGTTGTTGAAGGCCTTTTATAAATCTGGGACAGAAGGATTCGAACCTCCGAATGGCTGGACCAAAACCAGCTGCCTTACCACTTGGCGATGTCCCATCACTTGTTACATCTTTTATTTTAATATATAAATATTCATTGTCAATATTCCCTAATCAGGTTTTATATATAATTTTCGACCAGATTTACTTAAAACATATTCACAATGTCATTACGTACTTGTTTTAAACTCTTACAGTTTGTATGTCCCCTAAATACTCTATGAGCACCTCACCCTTGTATGTCTCTTTTTACCGTTTAACAGGAAGAACTGCAAGTTAAGAGGGGACAAGTTTAGCCATTTTTAGCAGAATTCGTATATTGTCACATTTAATCTAAAAATAAAAACCGGAATTTTTTATACTTTGTCGTTGAGACTTTTCTCAATTTTAGTTTGACAAGAAGTTTGGGAATTCCGGTTTATTATTTTAATTTACTTTTGATGTCATATTGTTTTTATTGCCTTCCATCAATAAGTTCATATATAATAACTTATTTGCTGTTGATTCGTTGAGGTTAATAAATTGAGTTCCGGCCCTGCGGTCTGAGGCTGATATAACTTTAACATCCGCTGATACGTTCATATCTCCATAGTTAAAGCTTACCGGAATTATTTCTCCAACTTTTAGCTGTTTGTTGTGAGATACAGCCATACCGCCTCTTGAAATATCAACAATTGATGTAATTTTATCATTTGAGTCAAGAGAAATCGGTTCATTACTTGCATTAAACCTAATATATTGACGTTTATCTATAGAAGGTATAACTTCTGCAACTTCACGTCTTTCAATCATTGTTCGTGCGTTAGCCTCATCTCTTGTCCAAACTTGATTGTTATTATTATCTCCCGGAGTTGGCCTTTCGTCAGGAGCAGGATCCGGATCAGGTGTAGGATCAGGATTTGGGTCATTGTCGTTATCAGTATCATTATCAGAATCAATATCTACATCAGTATCTGTGTCACCATCAGTATCAGTATCAGTATCGATATCTGTATCCGTGTCTACATCAGCGTCTGTATCAGTATCAATATCTGTGTCAGTATCCACATCCGCGTCAGTGTCTATATCTGCGTCAGCATCCATGTCCGCGTCAGCATCTGCATCTGCATCCGCATCAGCATCTCCGTCAGCGTCAGAGTCAACATCGGCGTCAGAGTCAACATCGGCGTCAGCATCCCCGTCTGCATCGGCATCTCCATCCGCATCCGAATCCCCATCCGCATCGCTATCAATATCATTGTCAATGTCATTATCTAAGTCTGAGTCAGCATCAGTGTCGGCGTCAGCATCTGCATCCGCGTCAGCGTCAGCGTCCGAATCTGCATCCGCATCCGCATCGGAATCTGTATCACCATCAGCATCTGTATCGTTATCTGCATCATTATCGGCGTCGCTGTCAGCATCACTATCAATATCACTGTCAATGTCATTATCTAAGTCCGAATCCGCATCAGCATCTGAGTCAGCGTCCGAATCTGCATCCGCATCTGAGTCCGCATCAGCGTCTGCATCCGCGTCAGCGTCCGCATCTGCATCCGCATCCGCATCTGAGTCAGCGTCCGCATCTGCATCCGCATCCGCATCTGAGTCAGCGTCCGCATCTGCATCCGCATCAGCATCTGAGTCCGCATCAGCGTCTGAATCCGCATCCGCATCTGAGTCCGCATCCGCATCTGAATCCGCATCAGCGTCTGAATCCGCGTCAGCGTCTGAATCCGCATCAGCGTCTGAATCCGCGTCAGCGTCTGAATCCGCATCAGCATCTGAATCCGCATCAGCATCTGAGTCAGAGTCGTCATCAGCATCATCTTCTTCAGGGACAATCAGATGATCATCATCGTCATCTTCATAATCAGGTTTATTCTCCTGAATACTTCCGCCTTCATAGTAATTTCTTTCGTGTTCATCACGGCCTATTGCCGTAACATCATCCGGCCTTACTGCATTTGCCCGAATATATACTGTTGAACCATCTGAACTTATCATAGAATTTGTTGTATCATCTTGTTCGTAATATGTTTTACCGTCAGGATTGCGATCTTTCCCCATATGAAAACGGTAACCGCCGGCTGCGATTTCGTCAGCAGTCATATTAATTGCCGGAGTTTTTTCAGGTTTTCCCTGAACCGTTGCATTTTTAATTACTAGTTCGGAATTTGCATAACCAAGGTAACCGTCCAAATCAACCGGAGAGCTTACTCTTGTATTAGGATTGATATCTAAAACTTTAATATTTGGTGTATCTGGAGTTATACTTCCGTTTGGTCCATAGTAATCCTGAGGAGTATTTGGTACTGTTCCAAGATTTTCAATATACATTTTAGCTCCGCGGGTGATTATATCCATATTCCCGGCAGATGTTGTTTCTTTTATGTAGGTATTACCGGAAAATTCAGCGTTAATATCACCGGTTCTTGAAATCATTGAACAAACATTGGTATCATACTTATCATCCAGACCTTTTATATTAATATCGCCTATTGCAAGTACATCCATTCCATATTTTGCATTTGGTGTATATGTGGCTTTATCAAAGTTATAACCGTTTAAATTAAATTTACCCTCTGTTTGGTTGAAAGTAAGTTTATTGTCTTTGTCGCCAATATTTCCGCTTGCAATCAGTGAAATTCCTTTCCCTTCAACATTTGCATTTGAACTGTTATTTGAGGCGTTTAATATAGAGTAAGGAGTTTGTCCCTTAACAGAGGAATCTGCAAGAAGAATAACTCTGCCGTCAGCCTTTATCTGGTTAACGTTCATGTCAGAATCTAATGCCGCAAGATTTATAACAAGATTACCGGTTTTATTGTTTTTAACTGTTTCCGCTGTATATGTGCCGTCAATATTTGCGTTAATTGATTGTGTAAGATCTCTTGCTTCAGGCCCTATTCCTGTACAAACGCCGTCTTTGCAAGGCCCGACTTCTTTACCTATAGTCCCGTCTTCAACATGGATATTTAAGTTCCCGCCATTTTTGGCAGCTATTAATGTTTTAGCAACTCCTGCATTGTAAAGACTTCCGTTTTTAATACTAATATTTACGTCTCCGCCGTCTGATGTGAGGTATTCTTTATTTGAACTTGCGTCTCCTATTACAACATCAGAATTTTCATTTTCAACTTTAATATCTTTTGATGTTACAAGTCCGGCAACTTTAATCCCTTCAGATCCTGTATTTTGGATATGTGTAGTCTGGTTATCATAAAGTCTTGCTGTTGAATCAATATTTATTCCGCCGTTTGTATTGGTAATTACTGTATTACCGTCTATGTTTTGAATTTCTCCGGCAAGACCTATTCCCTGAGCCCCCTTGTTACTAAGCATTATGTCTCCGGCTGCAAAGTTTTTGATAATACTTCCATGTTCAGCTTTTATTCCGCCGTTATTGCCATACGCGGTTATTGAAATATTTCCGTTATCGCTTTTAATTGCCCCGCCGTCTTTTACATCCGTGTTTACCAGATTATTAAATAGCGCTTCAGCAACTGCGTAAGAACTGTCTGTTGCCATATTCGGCATATTATAACGTCTGTTTGGCAACCCGGTGTAATCATTTATTGGGGCTCCGTTATCCATCGGATCATTAACATAGCTGTCTTCCGGAGTAAATGCCTGATCACTCTTTACTCCGGTCAAAATTCTACCGGTTGAGGCTAATGAAATATTTCCGGCATCAATATTTACGTTATTTCTTGCAAGAACACGACCGTTTATTGTAACATCGCCTGCCCCCATGCTGGTTGTAATTAAGTTTTGATATTCTTCTGACCCAGGGTTTGCAAGAATTGGAGCATATTCATTCATTTTGCCTGTAAATTTATTAAAATCTTCCTGTTTAGGAGTCATAACTGTAAGTGAGCCGACATTAAGAAGTCCGCTTGCTCCGATAACCATTCCGTTTGGAGATACAAACACAGCATGTCCGTTATAGAAACCTCCATCACGCATTGAGTTTACTATACCGTTAATATTTATCTGGTTATTAACCAGGTTTACAAAATGCTCAATATCCTGGCCTCTGTAATTAAATATAAGGTTTGCAATATCTCCCTTATCCAAATTAAAGTTATTATAATTTCTAAAACCGACATCCCCGTTGTGTGCCTGTGGAGCCAAATTAAATATTTGGTTGCCGTTTGCTCCATTTATAACACTATCTCCGGTTATTCCGCCGGCTCCTGATATTGTGCTGGCAATTACCGGTAACAATGACTGCTGGGCAATCATTGAGAATGATAATATTGAGACAATTATTCTTCTTTTTCTGGATGTAAGTTTTGTCATCATACTTCCTTTCAAAATTTTTATTTATATTAAATAATTTAGATATTATTTAATCCAGCTATATTGTTATGCTATAAATATAAATTTAAAGACTACACACATCTTACGTTTGAATTTTAACACCCACATAGCCAGATTACCATAGTATATCTGTTGAATATTAATTTTTATTTACATGCCAATTTTCATGCTTTATATATAAACCCCTGAAGAAAATTTTTTGCCTGATAAACTAAATTTTATTGCAATTAAGTATAAAACCGGATGTTTAAATCCGGCTCTATTCATTTATTTATCTACATTATCAGGTTTCGTAAGCTGATGTACAAAGAAATATAGTCCATAGAAGAAGAGCAGCAATACGCACATCTGCATTAAATCCGGAACGGCATTTCTTTGGTGGAGAAGATATCTGTATAAAATATTTATTGGCACAAAGGCTATGAACATGCACAACAGCTGTCTATATGGGAACAGTATTCCCAATTCCGGAATTACTATTATCGAGCTTAAGAAGAAGTATAAGAAGTTTGCACATAATGTTGCAATGCCGACACCTTCAAGTCCAAATATAGGGATTAATGATATTGTTAAAACAACATTTGTAATTCCAGAAAGTAATTTTAAAATAAATTCGATATAAGTTTTCTGAGCAAGATGGTACTGAAGTGTTGTATAGTCAGTAAGTCCCATAAAAAATGTCCCGAATGCGAAATACGGAATTAATCTGTATGCCTGATAAAATTTTTCATTGGCAAGAAGTCTTACTATTTCCTGAGAATAAAGTGCCATTACGACGACAACAGGTATTGCAACAAGCATGTAATATCCGGAAAATCTTGAGATAATCGGACGTACATCAATTTTTGCCTCATACATTCTTATTATACGCGGGACAGCTGCAACTGTTATTATTGAAAATATTGTCATCAACAAAGGCAGTGTTGCGCCGTATGCAACACCAACATACGCAACGTCAGTGAATCCGCTTATATTATTCATTATAAATTTGTTACTCTGGTTTATAATCCATGTGCTTAATGATGTTGCTGCAATCGGAACCCCGTATAATATTATCGGCAAGAGGCCGCTCCAATGTAATTGCGGCTTTCTGAAAAATACGAGTATTTTACTTTGGTATATCAGTAAAATATCGATTAATGATATTGATACACCCATTGCAAGTAACATCGCCATTGCGCCCATATGGAACGCTTTAATAAAAAATATTGATAAACCGATTGTTAAGAACTGGTTTAATATTGTTGAGAATGTATATGAAATTGATTTTAACTGTGCTCTTAGAATTTGGAACAATAAAGCTCTTATTGCTACCGGAATTATCAGAAAAAGAACAGCAAAGAAATATTTAGGATTTATTTTAAAGAACGATATAAAGTAGTTTTGGAATATCAGACACAGCACAAACATGGTAATTATATTCATTGTCAAAATAGAAACCAATACTGACAAGTACTTTGAAACATCATTTACAAGCTGGGCCTGTCTGAAAAATCTTAATCCTGATAAGCCTACCCAATCCGAAAAGATTATGCACAAAAATGAAAGAAAGGCTATGGATAAAGAGTAAATTCCATATTGTTCAGGAGGCAGAAGACTTGTATATATCGGTATGATAATTGCATTTCCGATTGTTCCTATAATTTTTGACGGAGAATATTTTATTATATCTTTAAATATTCCGCTTAGCTGTTTCTGTTCTTCTTCCTTATTTTCTATAAATTCCATAATGTCCCCTTTACTTAGATTTTATTATACTACAAAAGTTTTTATTCGCAAAGGTTTGTAACAGTTGAGAATTTCAATTTGTGTTTATATGGAATTTATATTCTTATGTTTGGCCTACGGCTGATGACAAGATATGTCTATTTCAAATACGGTATTTTTTGTTGTTGATTCTTTAAGACTCAACTCGGCATTTTGGGCTTCCAGATTTTTCTTACAGAGGTAAAGTCCTATACCGGAGCCTTTTTTCTTAGTTGTAAAGCCATCGTTAAATATTTCTTTTTGCTGTTTTTCGCTAATTGCTTTTCCGTTATTTGATATACTAATTTTCAATTTGTCATTGTCTATTTTTGTTTTAATTTTTATTATTCCTTTTTTATCAATGGCTTCAACGGCATTTTTCAGGATATTTATTATGCAAGCCTGAAATTTATTTTCATCAACATAAATATTTACATCCCGGTCAAAAGCTGTAATTATTTCTATATTTTTTTCATAAATATAAACATATGAAAGCCGTACGCATTCATCAATAAGTGCGTTTGCAGAGCTCATACGGGGGCTGAAATTATCAAGTGATTTCAGGTCTATAAGTGTATTGCTTATCAGCCGGGCCGCTTTTTGTATGCAGTTTAGAGCATTATCTATAGAGGGGTTTTCTATATTATTTTTTATAAGATTTTTTCGGATAACTTCACAATAAACATCACAAATTGAAATTTGATTTCTTATTTCATGGGCAATGCATCTTGCCTGCTGCTGTATTAATTCTTTTTCTGGCTGCATTATAACTCCTTTTTTTTAATACGTTTGAACAAAAATAAAGGTTTGGCATTTTTTCGAGCCAAACCCTTAAAACTATATCCCTATCTCATTTTTATTAAATTTATTATTTAAAATTTGGAAATTATGCAGAGATTTTTGCGCGGATTTTTTTCCCGAAACCGTTGTTAAGTGCGTAAAGAACTGCCTGAGTTCTGTCATTTACCTGTAATTTTTGGAAAATGTTATTTACGTGTGTCTTAACAGTAGTTTCTGATATAAACAATTTTCCGGCAATACCCTTGTAGTTATTACCCTGGGTGAGGAGTTCAAGAACTTCTTCTTCTCTTGATGTAAGGTATGTAAGAAGGTTTTCTTCCGGAATAGCTGCGGATTCTTCTTTGAATGATTGGTGGAAATATTCAAAAAATCTTGAAGAAAGCGCTGAAGGAAGGTATACCTTTCCGGCCAGAACCTCATCGATTGCATAAACTAATTGGGCTGATGACATTGTTTTTAATATATAGCCTTTTGCCCCAATCTTCATTGCTCTAAAGATTAAATCGGAATCGTCATACCCGCTTAAAACCAAAATTTTTGTATCAAGCTCAAGTTTTTCAATTTCCTGAATTGCCTGAAGCCCGTCCTTTTCCGGAAGATTAATATCCATAATAACTAATTCAGGCTGGTATTTTTTTACCAAGTTAATTGCAATGTTTGCACTGGTAGTTGTTCCTGCTATGTCGTAATTTGTCTCTAAAGTTATCAGCTCCTTAATTCCTCTAAGATGGTCGGAATTGTCATCTACCAACAAAATTCTTGCTTTTTTCTTGAACTCTCTCATAATTTCCCCTCATATTTTAAAATTAAATCACTGTCCTCTACACTTTATATACTACTGTTTTGAGAGGATATTTACATCCATGCCCCGATTGATGTTTTTGTTTGTAAAGCATGAATTATTGATTTAAATCTTTAGATTGATAAAAACTCTAAATCTGTCTCTCCACCATGCTTTCGGGCATGGTTGATTTTTTAGATTGATTTTTCAGGCTAAACTGTTTAGTTTATTTTTTTATTCGTGATATAATCTGTTTAGATTAAGGAGAGTGTATGGATTTTTTTATTTTCTTAACGGGGTTTGTTTTCGGTGGCGTTGCAGTATTAGGTCTTTCTTATTTTGTCAATAAAAAAACTGATTCGTTTAACAGCAAAGCTTTTGAGCAGATGAAAATGCAGTTTGAAAATACGGCTAACAAGCTTTTACAAGAAAATTCCGCCGCGTTTTCCGCGCAAAATTATGAAAAACTTGACGAGTTTTTTAAGCGGTATAAAGAAAGTTCTGAATCGTTAAGTGACCAGAATAAAGAAAGACTTGAAGATTTCTTTAAGCGTTTTAAAGATAAGATTGAATCGTTTGAACGTCGTAACGAGGAAAATTTTAAAGTTGAGGCTGAAAAATTCACACAGTTTGACGTAAATATTAAAAGTTTTCTGGAGGCGGGAAATAAGATTTCACACGATACAACAGCGCTTGTCAATGTTTTAAAATCGGACAACAGAACTCAGGGGCATTGGGGTGAAATTGTTCTTGAAAGGGTTCTGGAGGCCTCCGGACTTAGAAAGGATGAAGAATATAAAATTCAGAAATCATCTTCCGAGGGCAGACCCGATGCAACTGTTTTTCTGCCGGAGGGAAGATGTGTTTATATCGATGCTAAAACATCTATTTCCTCCTGGGAAGGTTACGTTAACGCACTGAATGCGGAAGATAAGGAGAGTTGTTTGAAGAGTTTTATTGAATCAACAAAATCACATATCTCTAATCTTTCAAAAAAAGATTACTCCAATGAAGACTCA
Source organism: Candidatus Gastranaerophilales bacterium (assembly GCA_944325075.1). GTDB lineage: Bacteria > Cyanobacteriota > Vampirovibrionia > Gastranaerophilales > Gastranaerophilaceae > UBA1221. The sequence continues at coordinate 1,860 of CALUYU010000006.1, read as the reverse complement.
TCTCCGGATTATGTTTTAATGTTTATTCCTATAGAAAGCTGTTATTCTTTGATGTTTTGCGAAGATTGTGCACTTTGGGAACTGGCCTGGAAAAATAAGATTATGCCGGTTTCTCCATCAACTCTGCTTGCTGCTCTGAAAATTATTAATGCTTTTCATGTTGTGGACAGGCAAAATAAAAATGCGCTTGAGATTTCAAAATTATGTTCTAATATGCTTGATAAATTTAATGCTTTATTGGCTGAACTTCTTAAAATAAGAGAAAATCTTGAGGCTTCACTGAAAAAGTTAAACGGAAAAGATAATATTTTGAACCAAATAAAACGAATAGAAAATCTTGGTGTTTCGCCTAAAAAGCCTCTTCCGGAACTGCCTGATGATTTGTCGGATAATGAATGATAACTTTTGTAACTTTTTTAGCAAAAAAATTTTTGTTGGAATTTTAAACATAGTATGAAAATATTTACTAACTTTGTACTTCCTAAAAAAATAGGTGTAACGGCAGCGGCCGGGGCACTGGCAATTCTTGCCGTTGCGGCCCCTAAATCTGATAATGGCAATGGTAATTTAGTTAAATCTCCTGAGCAGGATGAATTTCATAGTACAATAGCAATTCCTCCGTCAGGAACATCAAATGACACAATTCTTTTCGATGCTCCTGATCCTACTGTTATTGTCAAAGGTGAACCAATGAAAGCTGCTATTGTTGTTTCTTTGTCAAAAAATGTTTTATACAAATATAATGATGATGGTAAAGCTGTTGCAGCTTACCTTGTCGCAAGCGGGAAAAAATCGACTCCGACAAAAGAATGTCTTAGTATTGTTTCACACGTTGAAACTTTCCCATATAAATCAGCACCGGCTTCTACAAAAAGGCATAGAAAACCTTGGGATTACGGGCCTAAAATCATTATCCTGGATAAACTGGATCCCAAAACCGGCGTAAGATCAATGACCGGTCAGTTTATTCACGGCAATAATGACCCCTCAAGCATAGGGCATTATGCCTCTCTGGGATGTATCAGAATGGATAATAATGTTATCAGGACGTTAGCTAAGCAGGTTAAACGCGGTGATATCGTTCTTATTCAGCAATAACTAAAATTTTATCGGGTAATCATCAGGAATTTTCCAGCCATTGAGTTGAATTAACTTTGCATAGTTACCTACATTGTTTTTTAATCCTTCTCTTGTTCCATCCCAAGTCGCAGTGAGATAAGGTTCGACTCCTTTCCCCTTAAAGTATTTATTTCTTGCTCCGCTAGCACCATTGGGATAAAATCCAAATGTAAAACATTCACGTCCCTCATTGTTGTGATTAATAGATTGGGTTGGATTAAGGTAGGTATTCTTTAAATATTCTACTGTTGTGCAGTATAAATAATCTGACCCTGCATAGCCCATTGCGGCAGCGCTTCCATCGGCGAAATATAACAAAAGATATGATGTGGTGGGTTTGTTTTCGCTTTTAATTGTTGCAATCTCCGTTTGGGTAACATTTAGAAAATCTTTTAAATATGTATTATAAAAACTTTCTAAAGATTCTTTAGTATATGCAATTTCTACACCATCATCATTTACAGTGTTTCCGTTCCCATCTGAAAAGGTTTGTACCCAATATTTTTTATCTCCGTTTTTGTTTTCTGATAAAAGAATCGCCTGATTCATAGTAGTATAAAACTTTTTAAGTTTTGTTTCCACAACACTTTTGTTATATTTAGCCATTAATACCGGCAAAGTAATTGCAGCAACAACTCCGATTATGCCTAGGGTTATTAGGACTTCTGCAAGAGTAAACGCGACCTTACGAGGCGAGTTGTAGTATGGAGAAAAGACCTCTGCCAGGGTAAATGCGATTTG
>CALUYU010000005.1 GCA_944325075.1 Candidatus Gastranaerophilales bacterium | reverse complement strand
TGTATAATAAAAGAAAAAGGAGGGTAAACACATGGAAAAGTCAATCATAGTGCGGCATACGGGGGGGGGGGGGTAACAAACCTCAAGGGAGACAAGGGTTTTTATCAAAAATACCTTTCTTCAAATTTTTCACCAAATCAAAGTTTTCTGTATCTAACGAAAATAAATATTATGTTGGGGTGAAACCCCAACATACATTGAGCTGTGTTGGCCGTATAGAGAAACGGTCTATAAATAATTTTTCATGTCATCCTGAACTTGCAGCTCCTCTTGTTGCCGACGAAAAGGAGGCTTACAAGGGAGGGTGCTCGCAGAGTATTTCAGGATCTTGCCATCGTCAAAAATGTGTGACCATCTGTACCGTATCAGGGAAAGAAGTATTAGATAAAGTAGGTTGGGCTTTCAGCCCAACATTAAAATATTGTTGGGGTAGAAACCCCAACCTACAAAAAGCTATTTCTTATGTATCTCGGAAAGCGACGCGTCATGTAAAAGGTGACTTAGTCCCCGCGTTTACTCTGGCTGAAGTTTTAATAACTCTTGGCATAATCGGTATTGTTGCTGCTATGACTTTACCGGCTTTGATTTCTAATTACAGAGTTAAGGTTTTGGAAAGTGGTTTTAAGAAAAGTGTGAGTACTATAGATAATGCACTTATGCTTACTGCTAATGATATGGGATTAACCAGTATTAAAGACTTAACAGAATTATGCGGCTATCCTGCTTATGCTGATGATCAGGGAAATTTAAATATGGATGATCCGCGGACACAATCTTATTTAAATTGTCGTGATTCTACAAAATCTTTTTATATCCCCCAAATTATGAACTCTTTTTTATCTCATCTGAATATTGCGAAATCTGTTGATCGTAATTTGTTAAAAAAGATTGATGTATTAGACTACGCCGGAGATGTTTGCCTTACCTATAACGGTTTATATGGTATCGATGTTTATGATACTGAGTCATCGTATGGTTTATTTATTTTGCAAGATGGCAGCGCAATATCCGGTATTACATTTTTGTACCATGGGGCAACCGATGGCATTGGCTTTACTTTTGATACAAACGGGCCATTCAAAGGGCCGAATAGATACGGCTATGATATTTTTTATTATAATACCGGTACTTGGGAGCAAAATTGTTCTAAAAATTTGCATGGAAGATTTAGTTCAAGAGCTTGTTATAAGTTCGCACTTGTTGATAAAAATCCCGACGATAGTACTAAAAAATATTGGCAAAGTTTAAAACTTTAGTTTCTCAATAATATCATTAACCTGCCAGGTTAGGTTTTCATAATCTGAATTGTTATCTATTATATAATCCCAGCTCTTAACGTGGTCAAGTCCGGTTTCAGTGACATCGTCTTCCCCAATCAGTTGTCCTCGTTGCATTCTTGTTTCTCTTGACGCCTCAACTCTGATTGCTATAGCCCCTGCATTTTTAAAAACGTCATATTCATGTTCAACCCGAACATCTGTGACAATAATATTTCCGTTCTGTTCAATAATTTTTTTTAACCAGTAATCAGGATCCTGTGCTCGTCCCCAATTTCCAAGGTTTATAAGATCCTGTCTGTATAAGGGCTTATTTTTCTCTATCTCGTCATATGTTAAGTTTTTTTCTTTTCCATAAGTTAATTTTATAATATCTCCTATAGCACATCTTCTGAAATACGGCATTTTTTCCAACATTATTTTTGCCGCTGTATCTTTCCCGGAATACTGTTTTCCCGAGAAAATAATAATCTTATCAGCCATAACCTTCTCCTTATAATGATAAAATTATTAAACATCGAAATTCAATAATAATCAAGTTTTCGCTCCGGTATATTTCGTAAAGTTAAGATTTATTCAAAACTTCTTGATTTTTGGCTACTTTGGTTTTATGATTGGCGAACAAGTGTAATGAGTACAATATTGGAAAGAGTTATGGTGTTAAATTTTCAAGAATTGGTTTTTAATTTGCAAAAATTCTGGTCTGATTATGGTTGTATAATTCAGCAGCCATATGATATAGAAAAAGGTGCCTCAACAATGAATCCTGCAACTTTTTTACGAGCATTGGGTCCGGAACCTTGGAATACTGCAATGATAGAACCTTGCAGAAGGCCAACAGATGCAAGATATGGCGAAAACCCTAACCGGTTAGGCCATTATTATCAGTTTCAGGTTATACTAAAACCATCTCCTGATAATGCCCAGGAATTGTATTTAAAAAGCTTGGAGGCTATGGGAATTGACTTGAAAGAACATGACGTCCGTTTTGTAGAAGACAATTGGGAATCTCCAACTTTAGGTGCAGCCGGTGTAGGATGGGAAGTTTGGCTTGATGGTATGGAAATAACCCAATTTACATACTTCCAGCAGGTTGGCGGATTGGAAATTAAGCCGGTTGCTCTGGAACTTACATATGGGCTTGAGCGTATTGCTATGTATTTGCAAAATAAAGAGTCCGTATATGATATTATGTGGAATGATACTTTGAAGTATGGTGATATATATCTTCAAAATGAAATTGAACAGTCTAAATATAATTTTGAAGTATCAGATGCAAAATCCCTTTTTACAATGTTTGATTTATATCAAAAAGAAGTTGATAATTGTATTAATGCCAAATTGGTTTTGCCGGCATATGATTATGTTTTGAAATGTTCACATACATTTAATTTACTTGATGCCAGAGGTGTTATCAGCAAAGACGAAAGAATTAATTTTATAAATAGAGTTAGAACAATGGCTTCTGCAGTTGCAAAATTGTATGTGGCTCAAAGAGAGGAAATGGGATTTCCTCTTTGCAAGTAAGAAGGAATATAAATGGCTAAAAAATTTCATCACCCTACATTCAGTAAAAATTTTTTGCGTAGAATTACTCAGGTAAAAAATCCTGATGCTATGCTTGAAGATGCTAAAACAGAAGGTTTAGAAAAAACTCTTGGCATCTGGGACTTAATAATTCTCGGAATTGGTGCAATTATTGGTGCCGGAATTTTTGCTGTTGTAGGTATTGCCGCTGCTGGCGGACCGGAAAGTGTCGGAGCAGGTCCGGCGTTGTCTATATCAATGATTATTGCTGCATTTGCGTGCGTATTTTCAGCATTGTGTTATTGCGAATTTGCGGCGATGATTCCAGTGGCCGGAGGTGCTTATACTTATACATTTGCAACTTTGGGTGAGTTCGCCGCCTGGATGGTTGGGTGGGTGTTAATGCTTGAGTATGCAATTGGTTTTATTGTTGTAGCCTCTTCCTGGTCAAATCACTTGATGCAGTTTTTAAGAGGGTTCTCAAATGTATTGCCTGATTTTATTGCTAATCCGCCTATCTGGCTTGTAAGTGATATTGGATCAGCAACGAAAACTTTGGCTGCTTCAGGAATTGATCCTCATGGAGTTATTCCGACAATATGTGGTGTGCCATTTTGTATCAATTTGCCGGCAGCTGCTATAATAATATTATCTACCTGGGTTTTGATAAAAGGTACTAAGGATTCGGCGAAAATGGCCGGAGTAATGGTTTTTATTAAACTTGCGGTAATTGCTTTATTTGTATTAGTGGGTATGTTTTATGTTAAACCTGCTAACTGGGTTCCTTTTGCTCCAAACGGGATGGAAGGAATTTGTATGGGGGCATTTTTGATATTCTTTGCATACATAGGATTTGATGCAATTGCAACTGTTGCTGAGGAGTGTAAAAATCCTCAAAGAGATTTACCTATAGGTATTATCGGATCATTAATAGCCGCAACTGTTGTTTATGTTCTTGTTGCGTTGGTTATGACAGGTATGTATCCGACATCCGGTGCTGTGCCTGCTGCATTTTTAAAAGCTCCTATGGCGTTTGTTATGTCTGAAGTCGCTCATCAGGATTGGGTTGCCGGATTAATTTCCGTTGGCTCTTTGGCAGGTCTGACTTCTGTCCTTCTTGTAATGCAGCTTGCTGCTGTTAGAATTTTGTATGCAATGAGCCGTGATAATTTTATTCCGAAAGGACTGCAGGCTCTTCATCCTAAATATAAAACTCCTCATATTTTAACCTGGCTTGTTGGAATTGTTTCAATAGTCGGTGTTATGACTTTGGATTTAAATGTTGCAACAGAACTTTGTAATTTCGGAACATTTACATCTTTTATTGTGGTTTGTGTTGCGGTATTAATTTTGCGGCATACTGATCCAAACAGAGAAAGACCGTTTAAAGTTCCGTTTTCTCCGTGGTTTCCGGCAATGGGCATATTATGCTGCGGCGGTTTGATGATTTATTCTTTCAGGTCACTGACTACCTCTGCATTGTTATTTCCGGTTTGGCTTGGAATAGGTGGGATTATTTATTTTAATTACGGTTTTAGAAGTAATAGAAAGTATGAAAACGAAGTTCACTTTGAAAAAGTTGAACAGAAAAAACAGGAATTATTAAAATAATGGACATAAAAGCTGTAATAAAAAATGCTTTAACCAAAAAAAGCCCCGATGAACTTATTGCAACCAGCAAAAAAACAGAATTAAAAAAGACGTTAAATGTGTTTGACCTTATCGTAATCGGTATAGGGGCAGTTGTTGGTACCGGGATTTTCACAATCATAGGGACTGCAATTCAAGGCGGTCCGGAAGGTGTTGGAGCCGGCCCGGCAGTAATAATTTCAATGGTATTAGCGGCAGTAGCTTGTGTTTTTTCTGCACTCTGTTATTCGGAAATAGCTGCAATGATACCGGTTGCTGGAAGTGCTTATACTTATACTTATGCAACTATGGGTGAATTTATGGCCTGGATGGTCGGGTGGATATTGATGCTTGAGTATGCTATCGGTAATATTACTGTCGCAAGCGCTTGGACCGGATATTTAACCCAGTTCCTGAAAGGGTTTAAGCATATACTTCCGTCATTTGTTGTGAATTTTCCTATGTGGTTGAGAAATGACTACAGATATATGTATTCATATTGTGACAAATACGGTTTTGATGTACATGATAAAATGCCTTTTATATTCGGGCATATCCCGTTTGCTGTTAATTTACCTGCAATTTTGATTGTTCTTGTACTTACAATGCTTCTTATTAAGGGCGTGAAAGAATCTACAAGAGTTGCTAGTGTTATGGTTGGCGTTAATATGTTTATGATACTTTCATTTATATGTGTTGGCGCTTTTTATGTAAAGCCTGAAAATTGGACGCCTTTTGCTCCAAATGGATTTGAGGGAATATTTATGGGGGCGTTTTTAATTTTCTTTGCATACATAGGATTTGATGCGATATCAACTACTGCAGAAGAAACGGAAAATCCTCAAAGAGATTTGCCTATAGCAATTCTCGGTACGCTTGTATTGTGCACGGTGTTGTATGTTTGTGTTGCTCTTGTGTTAACCGGGACTGTTCCTTTAAACCAAATTGATATTCAGGCACCGATTGCGCATGCTATGAGGGTTATCGGAATGGATTGGTTTGCGGGCTTAATTTCTATTGGAGCTTTATGCGCTTTAACATCTGTTCTTTTAATATACCAGCTTGGTACTACAAGAATTTTGTATGCAATGAGCAGGGATAGATTTTTACCTAAGTCTTTGAGATTAATCCATAAAAAATACAGAACTCCTCATGTTTTAACATGGATATCTGGAATTGTTGTTATTGTCTGTTCTTTATTTATGGATTTAAATATTTCTGCTGAATTATGTAACTTTGGAACATTTACTTCATTTATAATTATCTGTATAGCTGTTTTAATTTTAAGAAAAACAGATCCAAACAGGGAAAGACCTTTTAAAGTTCCGTTTTGTCCAATATTTCCTATTTTAGGAATAGTTACCTGCGGCGGATTAATGGTTTATTCAATGAAATCTTTGCGGACATCTTCAACCTATTTCCCTTTGTGGTTATTAATAGGTTTTATGATTTACGCAATTTATGGTTATGCCCAAAAAAGGTTGGAAGAGCAAATAAAAACAAAGAAACAGCCAAGAAAAATTCGTTCGAAAGTATAATTATCTTTCCTGCCTGGCTTATTTTATTTAAAATTTTGCCCGGAATTTAATATGCAATGAAATTCTGCTGCATTGATATTCATTACAATTAATTGAATGATCTATATTAAAGCTGTTTAACCGAAACTTAATTTAGGATTTTGAATCTGGTATCAGGTGTAGATTGTATAATTTTATCCTTTGGCTGACAGCCTCATCTTTTTGCGGCATATCTTCATCCGGGTTTAATATGAATAGAAGATCCTCAAATGATTGATTTCCATTTTTAACATCTGTATTTACCCAATCAACGATTTCATTAATATAGTCAAGATATTTTTGTTTTAGCCCGATAGTATTTGGCTTTTTCTTTGCAGAAATTTCCATTTTATCACCGGATATGGAAGTATAGTATCTTATTTGGGACGGGAATTTTTTTACACTATTAAATAATTCAATGTTATCACAAAGTTCTTCAAACTGAAGTTTATATACATCAATACAGCCGGTTGCCTCATACAATACATCAGCAAGAGCCTCTTCCATTGCAAGTGTTCTTAGAGAATCGGATGTTCTTAGTGTATCTTTTGGAAGTATTGCTAACTTGGCATTTGATGTTTCTTTTGCTCGTTTGTTACAAGCCTCAAGAAACTTGTCATACATTGATTGTGTATAATCGAAACGCAGATATATTGCAAGTTCCCTTGCATAATTATCCATATAAACAGACGGTACAAAATTAAATCTCTTAGCTAATAAAAATTTTAGTTTATTGATATTTTCTTCCCGTCCAAATGGGTCTGAGGTTCCCCCTACAAGAAGAAAGCATGGATAATCTTCTAATTCCTTTGGCATATTATCTATAAATCTATCAAACATAGCCTGTTTTATGGCTTTTGGATATTTAGATTTGTCCGAAAATATTATATTTATTGATCTTCCATATGTTGATAAATAATCTTTTAATTCTTCATAATGATCAAATGCAGGGACAAAGTATTCAGAGGCAATATCACTTAATTCATTATCACTTAATGGTTCTTTATACTGATGATAAAGCATTGCAATACGGTTTGAGTCAATTTTTCGTTCTTTGATTGGAAATGAAAAATGCTTATTAAGCTTATGTGAGATAATGTCAATATGATCCTCTCCTCTAGAAATTTGGTTTAAAGAAACTTTCATATCAGAGTGAGAAAGCTTATATACTTCAGGGTTGCCGGTACATTTGTAAAGAGTATCAGCAAGTGCTCCTTCCAGTGCCCGGTTAATTCTGGCTCCATTTGCCGGTTCTGTTGTACTTATTTCTTTTAGAATTTCATAATCATTATCTGAAAGAGGTTCTCCTTTAAGATTCCTCGTCCAGGCTTCAATTTGTTCTTTCCTAAAACCTTTTTCAATTACATTAAAATAGTCATTAATATATTCTTTAGGCAGATTCTTAAGCTGCCCGCCAAGAGTTTTGCAGTATACATCCTTGAACTCTCTGATGTAGGCGGGGGTTGGCTCAATAGTATAGCCGGAGGCTATGTGAGCAGATTGCTTGAATTTATCTAATTCTTTTAATCGCTGATTTTTGTCCCGCATAATTTGTTTTTTTAGTTCTTCAAATGTACCGTTAGATATTGCTTGCTGTACTTTTGTCTGGGATTTAACAATGTTTTCTCCAAGTTGGGAAGAATATTCAGGATATTTTTCCCAAAATTCCTTCATAACTCTTGATTGAAATTCGCTAAATTCTTGTGTTGAGTATAAAAGGTCAGAAGGTTTATAAATTTGATTTTGTTTTAAGTGCATAGAAAGATCCTTAATTAAGTCGATACTATGATTCCATGCATCTATCATTGTATATCTGAGAGGTTCAGAGCCGGATTTCATTTTAGAGATATAATCTGTTTTTTCATCCGGACTCATTTGCGACCAACGAGCTGCAAGCCGCTGCATTCTTTTTATATGAAGAGTATCTTTTTCTGCCTCAGAAAGATTTTCCAAATATAATTTAAGATTATTGGTTGCCCATCTTATGAATAGTTCATCCCGGCTTAATTTCTCTGATCCTGTTTTTTGAGGGTTTGCTGTCCTTGGTTTTGAACTTTCATTATGAGTTTTTGTTGATTTTGAGGATTGAGATTTTTTGAATTCTTTTAGCATTTCGAGTGCGGTTGTTTGATCCGCAATCATGTCAAGCATTTCATTTTTTGTATGCGAATACCACCATTTTTCGAATTTTTCTACTGATTTTTTATTTCGTGCGGTTCTTTCTTCAGGGGCCATTGAATCCCAAAATGCACGCTGGCTTTGCGAAATTTTTTCTCCTACTGCATCGGCGTAACCGTCTTTGGTATAACGCAGTGAGGCGCGATATTCTGCTTCGGGAGCCTTTATTCCGAGCGAATTTAAGGTACTTGTGTAAATGTATTGTGACTTGGTATTTTTAAATCGAAAATCTGCCTTAAAGTCTTCATCAAGATCTTTTTCTAAATCTTGATTTATTTCATCTAAAGTTTTATTTTCCAAAAATATTTTTTTTACCAGATAAACAGTAAGATTACTTTTATCTTTTAAAATGCCTTGATTACTCAACGCAAGAAGTTCTTCATTTTCTTTTACGGAGTTTAAAATTCCACGCGGAGCTTTAGAATCTTTTGGATTAATCAGATTTTCAAATAGCGGTTCGTTAGGGTAAGCTGATTTTATATCTTCTATTGTGTTAGAGATTTCCAGAAGTTCAAATGCTCTTGTGTGAGCCTCAATAGGTGATGTTTTAGTCTTGTCGTCAAGATTTTCAATGTATTCTTTTACTGTTTGGGGCATTCTATCTTTATTTGCATCATAAAATCTCTCAAGGCCTTTATCAACCCGGCCGTAAAACGCTATATTATATCCTAAAAAGTTTACGGTTGGATAAGTAGTCTCAGTCGATTGGTCCTCTTTGTGGGGCTTTTCGGGTTTATAATTTGGCTTTATATTATTTGAGATGAATGTTATCGGGGAAATTTTCATTTATATTTCCTTTTTAAGTACAATGGTATAAAAATTATAAAAATAAAAATTTGCTATTTTTACTTAAGTATATTATAAATTTTTAACATTATTTTTCCTGATAATCAAAATCAAATTCCAGCTTATCTTTTTGATTTTTTATCATATAAGCGGCAATTATTGCGGTCACCGGAACGCAGGCAAGAATAGCAATGCTTCCGACAAGTGCTGAGGAAATTTCTGTTGCAACCTGATTTAAGTTAAAAAACTTTTGCAGATCTATATTATTTGACAGCAAGACCAGTGGCAAAGAACTTCCCAAATAAACAAGGATTAGGGTATTAGACATAGTACCGATAATATCTCTTCCGACATTCATTCCTGAGGTGAAAAGCTGACGAATAGATAGTTTTTTGTTTGTTTCATATATTTCATTAATAGTGCTGGCTATAGAAACAGCAGTATCCATTAATGCGCCAAGTGCCGCTATAATCATTGAGGACGCCAGAATACCTTTGAAATTAAGATTAGAATGCGCCGAATACAAAAACATATTTTCTTCTCCGGCAAAACCGGTTAATCTTGCCAAAAAGATTACAATCATTGAAAGTATTCCGGCAATAACAAGGCTTATTACAGTCCCCAAAATTGCGGAAGAACTTTTTGCATTAAACCCTCCTACCAAATATATCGTAATTATTGATGATAAAACACAAACTACAACAGTTGAGGCAATCGGACAAAATCCATGCAGAATCAGCGGTACAAGCAGAAAGAAAATTAATCCCACTGTTGCAAGTATTGAAATAAGGCTGAATACACCTTTTTTCTTCCCAACAAGTATTAGGCAGGCAAAAAATACAGTAGCAGTCCAGATCAATGTATTATCCCGTTTTATATCTGCTATAAAGAAGTCTACATCGTCAGCAGAAATTATTTCTCCGGAATTGCTTTCGACGTGAAGAATTACCTTATCTCCCTTTTTTAAAGGAATATCATACGCCGGGTTTCCGGTAAGCATATTATCTATATTCCTTTCAGTTCCTTTAAACTTTCCGCTTGTAACTTTTACGGCCGCAATTTGTTTTACATTATTATCACCTTGTTGAAGGCTTGGAGCGTCTTCATACTGAACGGATTCTACAATACCGGTCTCAGACGGTAGTTCCAGATCATGGGTTAATTCTGCTCTGCATGGAAAAATTAAACCAAATATAAGTAAGCATAATATAATAAATTTTTTCATATATCCCTCTTCACAAAAATACTATCACAAAAATTTTATACATCTTCTGCCGGATCGGGTATTTTAAGTTACAATCTGAACCCAAATATTTCTGGTTCTGGCTTTATTGTCAAAATCAATTAATACGATCTGCTGCCACTGTCCAAGCTGTAATGCCCCGTCAACAAGCGGTACCATTGTATTATTCCCCACAATAGAGGCTCTTACATGTGCATACCCGTTTCCGTCATGCCAGGTTTCGTCGTGATGATAAAGCGATTCTGAGGGAGCGATTTTTTCCAATGCCTCCGGAAGATCTACAAGCAGGCCCGGTTCAAATTCAATATTTGTAATACCGACAGTGCTTCCTGCCGCGTAAACATGTACTACAGCACTTTGTAGTGAATGTTTGTATACCGCGTTTTGAACCTGTCTTGTTATATCAATTATATCTGTATTGCCTTTTGTATGTATAACAAATTTTTCATTAATTATACCCATATAAACATCCTTTATCTTAATTTTTATAGTGTTAACCGTAAAATTCGTCAGAATAATATGCAAATTCAAGGTGCCCGACAATAATTGTATCTCCGTCTTTAACTCCCATTGATTTAAGCTTGTCAAAAACGCCCATGCCGGTTAGAATATTTTGAAACCGAATAACCTGTTCGGGATTTCGTTCATCCGTTACTTGGGCAAGCCTGCCTATTTTCCCGCCTACAATAACAAATGTATCTTTTGAAACTTTGCTAATTTCATATGCACTATCATCGTTATCGGTTGCCCCAAGATCTTCTTCTACAATTATTTCAGATTTTGGTTTTTCAATTTCATCAACCTTTTGTCCCATAAAGTATTTTAATGAATCAATATTTTCTCCGGTTGCGGCTGATATTAAGAAAACATCCTCTGCCTTTTTTTTAAATTCATTAAACAATTCTTCACGACGTTCTTCTGAAATAGCATCAATCTTGTTGAGTGCGATAATTTGGTAAAGTTTCGCAAGCCTTTCGGAATGCATTTTAAGTTCAATATTAATTTTTTCGTAATTATCAATAGGATTGTCAGCAGTTGTGTCAATTACATGAACAAGGAACCGGCATCTTTCAACATGTCTCAGGAAGTCGTGTCCTAATCCGACACCATCGCTTGCCCCTTCAATCAACCCCGGAATATCAGCAACAACAAATCCGTCTCCGGAAGGTTTCCGGACAACACCAAGATTGGGAATTAAGGTTGTAAAAGGATAATCCGCAATTTTAGGTTTGGCAGAACTAATTCTGCTTATTAATGTTGATTTTCCTGCATTTGGCATTCCCAGAAGTCCGACGTCCGCAATTAGCTTTAATTCAAGAATAAGTTCTCTCTCAATTGGCGGTTCACCTGGTTCGCAAAATTGAGGGGCTCTTTTTTGTGCTGTTGCAAATCGTGCATTTCCTCTTCCTCCTCTTCCGCCTTTGGCAACCATAACCATTTGGTCATTTTCTGCCAGGTCTGCAATTGTATTCCCGGTTTTTACATCAATAACTACAGTCCCTACCGGAACTTTTATATACAAATCTTTTGCTCCGCGTCCGTGGCAATTTTTTATACCGCCGTTTTCTCCATTCTCCGCTTTAAAAACCGACTTATACTTAAAATCCATTAGTGTAGACATATTTTCATCAGCAATAAGATAGACATCCCCGCCTTTGCCTCCGTCTCCCCCGGCAGGGCCTCCTTTATCCACATATTTTTCACGGCGCCACGCAACCATACCGTTTCCGCCGCGGCCTGAAACTATTCTGATTTTTGTCTTGTCCAAAAATTGCATTTTATATCCCTTTTTTATAATTTTCGATTTTCTGTCTGCTTAATATTTGATTAGTATGTCATTTAATATTTGTGTTATAATTCTACTATGAAAATGACAAAAAAGAAATTATTTTCGGACGAACTTGTTCAAATAGGTCCTGAAAGCGGATATGATAATTATATAATGGCAATTGAATCAAGCTGTGACGAAACGGCTTGTGCTGTGGTTAAAAACGGACGAGAAGTTATTGCCAATGTTGTTGCCTCACAGATTAAAACTCACGCTCAGTTTGGCGGTGTAATTCCTGAAATAGCAGCCAGGGAACATATGGATTCCATTAATATTGTTGTTGAAGAAGCCTTTAAATTGGCATATTCTGCTGAGGGGATATCTCCGGGAGATATAACTGCTTTTGCCGGAACTGTTGGTCCCGGGCTTGTCGGCTGCCTGCTTGTTGGTTTGAATGCTGCTAAAACTCTTGCTTTAGTTTATGATAAACCGTTTATTGGTGTGAACCATTTAAATGCACATTTGTGTGCAAATTATATTGATACAGAGTTAAAACCTCCTTTTATTGCTTTATTGGTAAGCGGCGGGCATACCCAGATAATTGACGTAAAATCTTATTCCGAGCAGACTATTATCGGGGAAACAATTGATGATGCTGTCGGAGAAGCGTATGATAAAGTTGCAAGACTTATTGGACTTCCTTACCCGGGCGGTCCTAAGTTGGACAAAATGGCTCAGGAAGGAAATCCGTTCGCATTTAAACTTCCTGAGGCAAAAGTGGATGATTTCGATTTTAGTTTCAGCGGACTAAAAACGGCTGTGTTAAGGCTTGTCAAATCCTTTGACGGGAAGGAACTTCCGATAAAGGATATTTGTGCTAGTTTTCAGGAATGCGTTTCTTCAACGCTGGTTAAAAAGGTAAAAAAAGCACTTGAAAAGTCGGGATATGACCAGGTGGTTATTGCTGGTGGTGTAGCGGCAAATTCGGAAATCAGGAAGAAAATGTTTGATCTTTCCGCTGAAGGGTATAAAGTTTTTGCCCCTCCAATGAAGTATTGTACGGATAATGCTGCTATGGTTGCCTCTTGCGCGTATTTTAATACTAATACTTTTGATGATATTAATGTAGAAGTTTTTTCAAGAGTAAAATAGGTATTTGGTTAATCTTTATTATAAAACTGAATCAGGGGGCTTTTGCCATAATATCTGCTGGTATGCTTCAGGTACAAAAAGAAAGCACTATGTGCCGTGTGATTTAAAATTTAAAATCAGGACTTGAAAAATATAAGAAATAGTATATAATAAAAGAAAAAGGAGGTAATCACATGGGAAAGTCAATAATAGCAAGTAATACGGGGGGGGGGGGGTAACGAACCTCAAGGGAGAGAAGGGAAAACACCGAAATTAGTTTTCTTCAAATTTTTCTCCAAATTAAAGTTTTCTGTATCGGATAAAAATAATTTTAAAAGCAATGTAGGTTGGGCTTTCAGCCCAACAATGAAAGTATGTTGGGGTAGAAACCCAAACATACATAAAAACAGCGATGACCTCATCGGGAAAAAGTCGATAAATAGTTCCCCATGTCATGCTGAACTTGCAGCTCCTCTCGTTGCCGACGAAAAGGAGGCTTACAAGGGAGGGTGCTCGCAGAGTAATTCAGGATCTAGCCACCGGCAAAAATGTTCGGCCATTTGCACTCAAAAATTTAATGTTGGGCTGAAAGCCCAACCTACATTGATTTCTGTATTACCCCGCCGGCGGAGCATTGTAATACAGGGCCTCAGGCACTACTCGCCTCGTCGAGTTGCATTTACTTTGGCGGAAGTCCTTATAACCCTTGGCATAATCGGAGTAGTTGCCGCAATGACTCTGCCGGTTTTGACCGGACATTACAGAAAATCGGTTGTTGAATCAAGACTTAAAAAATTTTATAGTACAATGAATCAGGTTATTTTGATGTCTGAAAGGGATAATGGCCCCAAAGAATATTGGGATGCACAGCCAAAGGCTTATGATATAGGAGAAGATGGAACTGTTGATAAAACCCAAGAGTCAAAAATGATTAGCTGGTTTAACAGATATATAAAACCTTACATTGTAACCCTTGATACCAATGTTGATATTAATACCAGTCAGGGAAAAGTCAACATATTTTTCCCTGATGGAAGTCTTGTAATTATCGGTGAGTCAAGCTGGATATTTTATCCTGAAGCAAAATACTATAAAATAACAGAGAGTCTTGACACTGACGGATATGTTGATGTTGATCCTGCTGATTCCGGAATAAGATATTTTACTTTTTTATTTAATCCTTCTAAAACGGTTGCAGCGAATAAATTTCATTACAAGAAAGGAGTTGAGCCATACAAATATAAGTGGGATGGGAATAAATCCAGTCTTTTGAATGATAGTGAACTTGGTTGCAAAGAGACTGTTTCAGATGAAAGAGCATATTGTACTGCACTTATCCAGTTGAACGGCTGGAATATTCCGGACAATTATCCGTTCAAATTTTAGAATTATTTTGTTTAGTTAGAGGCAGGGCTGATTTTTATCGGTCCTGTTTTATGTTGGCTTAATTTTTTATATACTCCCCGCATACAAAACCGTTAGAACATCCGTATTTTTCGTTAACCAGTTTATATTTTATCTGCGAGAGTTCATCCGGCTTGAAAGGTGAGTTGTTTATAACTCTTATAGTATAAAAATGTTTGTAAGGGATGTTTTGAGGTGTTGTAGTTGTTACTATGTATTTTTGTCCATCCGGCAGATAAGGAAGTATATTTTGAGGCATAACTATTCCGTCACTGATTATGTAAACCGGCAGTTCGGGATTTTGTAGAAATAAAAATCGGTCATAATGCTGGTTTTTCAGAAAATCAATTTTGGAAGGTAAAAATATGTATTTTCTATACTTAAATCCGTATACTTCAGAAATTCCTATAAAATAATTTAGGAACATTATTGCTATGATCCAAATTATAAATGCACGTTTTTTATAGTTGAAATTTGCTATATACGGGAAAATAAGTGTTAATAGCGGGCAAATTGGCATAATATAGCGCAAAGTTTTATACGGACATATATAGAGAATAATCAATGTCCAAACCGCACTTATAACTAAAATCGGCATTATAATATCAGATTTTGGGTACTCTGGGGTCAGTCGTTTTTTGACGATGTTTTTTAAATAATATGCAAAAAGTATGATAACCGGTATACAGTAGATGTATTTCAAAACAATTAAAACAGAGTGCAATAAAAGGTATTTTAAATTTTCAGTATCCGCAAAAGCCGAATATGATTCCATTGCCCGGTAGCTTCCAAAGGCGTAAATTATTCCGGGGTAAAACAAGAATACCAGATATAGTGAAAGTATTCCCGCTGTTATAATAAAGTATATTGCAGAAATATTTTTTCTTAGAAGTGCTTTAATTACGAGCCAGCCGGCATAAAGAAAAAGTAAGATTGCAGCATAAAATCCGGTTAAAAGTGTGAATGAGATTACAAGTGAAAAAACTATTAAATCTTTGATTTTATAAATATGATTTTTTTCGTCAATAAAGTCAAGATATTTTATGAGGTAATATGTTGAAATTGTAAAAAATAATTCCTGAAGAGCATATGTTCTGATAAAAATGGTATTAGAAATACAAGCAAGGCTCATCACGGTCGTAAAAAGTCCGAAAGAAATGAGAATATTATTTTTGTCAAAGAGTTTCGAAAGAATTTTATAAAGATAAATAAATGTTCCGGCAAAGAAGAAAAGATTTAACATACATCCATGAATAATAAATTCTTTCAGTTGAAAGTTGCCTTTTCCGATGAACCATAGCCGGTAAAGAGTATAGTATAAATTGGTATGAGAAGGATCATTGTTATACTTATATAAATTGGTTATGTCTTTTAAAGCGTCGATAAAAGCGGGTTTAAGTCCCAAAAATAACTGTTTGAGTTCAAAACCGGAATATGCTCCGGCAGGAGCAGGCAGATACCAGTAATCTTTGTATGACGATATAATAGTTGTAGATCCTTCATCCAGGAAAATATCCTGTTTCAGGTATATGCAAATTATTCTGGCGATAAGTCCTAATAAAAATATCCCCGTAATAATTAAAATATTTCTTTTGGTTTTAAAGAAATTTTTTAAACTCTCCAATATAACTTCCTTGAATAAGATTTATTTAACAACTTTATTTAATCCATGAGGCTTGTCAACATTTCTGCCTAGGTTTTTTGCTATTTCCAGAGCCAAAAGCTGGCAGATTACAACGAGTGCAAACGATTTATTTACAGCTCCGCTGCATTCTGTATTTATGCTGTAATCGGTTTTTACATTTTCACATTGTTTGCCTATGAGACATAGCGGTACTTTGTATTCTTTCCGTATCTTTTCAAGATTTTTTATTGCAGTTTGGCTTAACTCATCAACTGCAATATGAATTTGGGCGGACTTATTGTTAAATACTGCCACGTGCCCATGCATAAATTCTCCTAAAATACTTGATAAAGTACATATGTAGGAGGTTTCTTTAATTTTTAGAGATGCCTCTTTTGCAATAGCATATGATATTCCGTCTGCTGTTACTACAATTATTTTATATTTAGAAAGCGGCTTTGCTACAATTTTAATCTTGTCATGCAGTGCTAAGGATTTTTTCACAACATCCGGTAGTTCTTTGAGCTCATTTATATAGTCCGCAATATCTATACCCTTATGCGCTGCGTATTTAAGCACAAGCAGAGTTACGCATAGCATTTGAGTTGTAAGTGATTTTGTTGCGGCAATACTCTTTTCTTCTCCGGCACAGCAGTCAATTTTAAAGTCTGCTGCATTCCAGATTGTTGATCCTTTTTTATTGGTAATTGCAAGTGTTCTCATGTCAAGCTGTTTAGCTTTTTTTAAAGCCTCATTTGTATCAGAAGTCTCGCCCGACTGGGTTATGAATACATATAAAATAGTGTTCTCATGAGGTACTGCTGCTTTAAGGAGAAATTCACTTGAATAAATTGCACTTGCTTCAATACCGGCAACATTCCCAAATAAGTCAGCGCCATATCGTGCACAATGATATGAAGACCCGCTGGCCACAAATATAATTTTTTCAATATCTGTAGGAATATCGAAAAGAATATAATTGTTATCGTTAACGTGTGTTCTGAACAGATTTTCCAATATTTCCGGCTGCTCAAAAATTTCTAGTTCCATACTGGATTTTTCGTTGTTTATAAACACTTTTACTTTCCCCCTGAAAACAAAAAGCGGGTTTAGTCATACAAAACCCGCTTTTTTGCTTTTACTTTAGCCTAAAATTTCTTTTAATAATTCATTAACAACCTGTGGGTTAGCGCGGCCTTTTGTTTCTTTCATAACCTGGCCAACAAAGAATCCGAATAGTTGAACTTTCCCACCTTTGTATGCTGTAACCTGAGCAGGGTTAGCCTCAACTACTTTCAAGCATATTTCTTTTATTGCTGATGTATCTGTAATTTGGCTAAGACCTCGTTTTTCAACGATTTCTTTTGCAGAAGTTCCATCTTTCATCATATCAACAATAATTTGTTTCCCAATATTGTTAGAGATGGTTTTCTTTTCAATGAGAGAAATAAGTTCTGCTAAATTTTGAGGAGTCAATTTTGTTTCATTGATATCTAATTTTTCTTCTTTAAGGTAAGCTGCAATTTCTCCCATAATAAAGTTAACAGCCATTTTCGGGGAGGCTCCGAGTTTGAGAACTTCATCAAAGAATAGAGCCAGGCTCATCTGTTCTACAATTACGCCTGCGTCATAGTCGCTTAGTCCTAAACCTTTATATCTTTCACGTTTTTGAGACGGAAGTTCCGGCATTTTAGCTCTTATTTCTTCAACCCATTCTCTTGATATTTCAAGCGGCATAAGGTCAGGTTCAGGGAAATATCTGTAATCATGAGCATCTTCTTTGCCTCTCATGGATTTTGTTTCGCGGCTGTTATCATCCCACAATCTTGTTTCCTGAACTACTTTACCGCCTTCTTCAACTATTTCTATCTGACGGTCAATTTCATATTCAATAGCTCTTTGTAGTGCAGAGAAGCTGTTTACGTTTTTAATTTCGGCACGTGTTCCAAATTCTTTTGAGCCCTTAGGCATAATGGAGATATTCGCATCACAGCGCATTGAGCCTTCTTCCAGGTTTCCGTCGCATACTCCTATATAGCGGACAATATTTCTAAGTTCTTCCATATAAGCTCTTGCCTCGTCGGAACTTCTCATATCAGGTTCAGAAACGATTTCAAGAAGAGGTGTTCCTGCTCTGTTAAGGTCAACCAGAGAATAACTTGAGCCAGCAAGTCCGTCTGCTCCGGCATGAACAAGTTTTCCGGCATCTTCTTCCAAATGAGCACGGGTAATCCCTATTCTTTTTCCGTTAATTTCAAGGTAGCCATTTACACAAATCGGTTCATCATATTGAGAAATCTGATACCCTTTAGGCAAGTCCGGATAGAAATATTGTTTTCTGTCAAACTTACATCTTGATGGAATTGTACAGTTAAGAGCAAGGCCGGTTAAAATCCCCATATTTACTGCTTCTTTATTCAGTACCGGCAGAACTCCCGGCATCCCAAGAGTAATAGGACTTGTTTCCGAATTTGGTTCTTTCCCGAATTCAGTTCCGTCCGGGGCAAATATCTTTGACTTAGTTTTTAGCTGTGCATGGACTTCCAGCCCTATGACAACTTCATATTTATCTCTTAAACTGTTTTCCATAACTTCTCCTTGTTATTTTAAAGACAAAATATCACTTCTAATCATAATCGAGTATAAGCGTATGATTATATTCCAAATAAAGCTTATCTTCCATTTCAGCTTATCACAAACCAAATACTGTGTCCAGTTTTATTGATTTTGTTCTAAATGCTGCCGGGTGATATTCTGCTAAATTTTTTTTATTGATTTTAAGCCAAGATTATTTGTAAATTAATGTAACAATAGTATCCGGGATATTAAAGTTTTAGAATATTCTTTACGATAAGGAATTTGTGTGTACTAAATTAGCGAAAGGAGCAGAACATGGTTGATGGTGTAAACGGGAGAAGACTTGAAGGGAATTATTTTAAGCCTCTTCAGCCGGGAGTAAAGAAGTCTGATTTGCAGGATGAAATTCAAAAGGCACTTTTAGAGAAATTTGATGAGAATAAGGACGGAACTCTTCAGGCAAATGAGGCTGAAAAACATAATAAGAGTGTGGAATTAACCGGTGAAGATTTTGATAATTTTGTAAACGAAATGGGATTTTCTCCTGAAGATATTCCTGATACTGTTATTTTACTCGGAGAAGATAAGTCAAAAGCAATTGTAACATACAAAGATTCTGAAGGAAATGTTCAGGTTGATACTTATGATATGGAAACCAAAAGAAGAACAGAAACAAAATTAATTCAGGATGGCGTTGAGAGAACTATTAAATATAATGAGGACGGAACTTCAACTGAGATTAGAGGTGCTGTTACTACTGTATATGATTCCCAAGGACGTGTTATTAAGAAAACTACAGACCGTGGCTCTGGCGGGAAAGAAGTTGTTGAATATACCTATGAGGGTGATTCTACTACTCCGTCTGAAACGAAGACAACGTTCAATCCTGGCGGATTATCCACAAATCCGACTGAAACAGCTGAAGTTGCAGAACAAGGCACTGAGCCGGTTACACACCAGGAAGAAGAAGCCAATGATGCTGAATTTGAGCCTCAAAGAAATGCTCAAGGCCAGATGATTTCTTATGCAAAAAATGGCGAATCATTCAGGGCTACTGCCAGAAGATTAGGTTTTGAACCGGGAACTCCTGAATATGATGCATTTGTAAAAGCTAATAGTAATGCAGCTAAGAAGGGTTACTTTATTGTTGGAGGGGAAGTTATTATCCCTGAAGAGCTTGAAGATAAAGTTAATAAAGAAGGCCTTAACGTTGATAGGAACGGAGAAATTGAAAAATATAACAAAAATGCGGTTGAAAATGCTGATATATCAAAATATGAAGGCAAGACCGAGACTAAAACAATGGAAAAAAGCACCAGCTGGTGGAATTTAGCAAAAGAACAGCTTAAATCGGAAGGAATTGAAAAACCTTCTAATGCTCAAATAGCAGAACGTATGAATGAATTAATGAAAATGAACCCTGGTAAAGAGCCGGTAAAAGGTGCGGAAATAACAGTTCCAAAGAAATCAGAGGTTGCAGATTCAGAAGGGGTTGAAAATCCAGAAGGAGTGGAGAACCCAGAAGGAGTGGAGAACCCAGAAGAAGTAGAGAATCCAGAGGGAGTAGAGAACCCGGAAGGAGTAGAGAACCCGGAAGGAGTAGAGAACCCGGAAGGAGTAGAGAACCCGGAAAATGTGGTCGGTGATGGTTTGACTCCGGAACAGCGTACAGAAAAAATAAATACGGCTGTTGCCGATTTAGAACCGGATTTGACTCCACAAAAGAAAATAGATAAAGAATTACAAGCTCGCGTCACGGCTATAGATGGCTATGAAAGCCAAGGATTCCATCTAGGGAACCAATTAAAAAACACAATTTCTGGGCCAACCTGGAATAGTGATACAATTGCATTGTTGAAGCAAATTAATCCTGATAATGTTGCCTATGTCATTAGATTTTATCCAAGCTTAGCCAAGGATGTTGATGAAGAATGGGGCTTAGACCTTAGTCATGTCAAAGAATACATCGTTAAGCCTTTAATAGCAAAAATGGATGAACTCGGTATAGAATACGCTCCGGTATCAGAAAATACAGATTTGCCTGCATGGATAGAGCAGGCTGCAGGCTCTATCCGGGAGGCAAATGAAGAAACAAGAGAAAAATTAGAAAAGAATATACAAGAAGTCGAAGATGAAAAAGTATTTTTAGATAAGTTTAAGAAAGATGCAAAACCAATCCTTGATGCTGCTAACAAAACTTTAGCCGATTTTGCTTATGCAGATCCTAAACCAATTATAGTCACATCTGAGGATGGAAAGACTCATACTGCGGTATTGCTGCCTGAGGGACGTAGAGTCGTTATTGAATTAAACGATGATGGCGACATAATATCAATTAAAATTGATAAAGATCCCGGCAGAATCGGGGCTGATCCTGATCCTGATGTAGAGTATTTGGGCTCGGGAGTTAGGGTCGCCGGTCAAGTACTGGCTACAACCAGATATGATCAAAATAAACTAGTAGAACTGGTTAAAATGATATTTGCGTCAGTTCTTGAGCAGGCGGCTGAAGAAGAAGCGCCTCAAGAGTGATAAATTTATAAAAGAATAAAGTCCGGAACTTAGAAAATAGGTTCCGGACTTATTTTTATGGGATGCCGTTTGTAATTCCAAGACGCGTTGTTGTGCGGAATGCCTCGTGGAAAAAGGCGATAAAAATATTCCCATTGCGTCCCAGACAGCGACGCGTCATAATGTCGTGCCTCAGGCACAAAAAGAAAGCGCTATGAGTCGAGAGACGTAAATTAAAAACAGATACTTGAAAAAATAAAAAAATAGTATATAATAAAAGAAAAAGGAGGTAAACACATGGGAAAGTCAAGTATAGCACGGCATACGGGGGGGGGGGGGTAACGAATCTCAAGGGAGACAAGGGTTTTTGTCAAAAACACCTTTCTTCAAAATTTTCTCCAACTCAAAGTTTTCTGTATCAAATAATGTAGGTTGGGGTTTCCACCCCAACAAAAATAATGAATTTCAAAAATCAAACGGCTGTCATCCTGAACTTGCAGCTCCTTTTTTTGCCGACGAAAAGGAGGCTTACAAGGGAGGGGGCTCGCAGAGTATTTCAGGATCTAGCCACCGACAAAAATGTTCGGTCATTTGCACTCAAAAATCTAAGGTTGGGCTGAAAGCCCAACCTACAAAAGCTATTTCTTATGCATCTCGGAAAGTGCAGCGTCATGTAAGAGGGGACTTAGTCCCCGCGTTTACCCTGGCAGAGGTCTTTTCACCATACTACTACTCGCCTCGCAAGGTCGCGTTTACTCTGGCAGAGGTTCTAATAACTCTTGGCATAATCGGCGTTGTTGCTGCTATGACCTTGCCTACATTGGTTGCAAATTATAAGGAAAAACAAAGAGTTACCCAATTGAAAAAAAGTTATTCAATACTCCAGCAGGCATATCTAAGAGCTGTTGAAAAGCATGGAGAGGCTCAATACTGGGATCTTACTGTTACACAGACCGGAGAAGATGATGAAAATGGCGATCAAATTCTTGATTACTCAGGAGCTGAGAAAGTTTTGGGCTATATCGCTGAAAGTCTTAATTCCCAAAAACCTAAGACAGAGTTAAAATATAATAGTTATTTTCTTGATGGACGGTTAAATGTTTCCGGGCAAACACAACCTCCTGAAAAATATGTATATCTCAATGATAATACAATATTAGCGGTCGGATACGTAAATAGTGATGGTGATGGATATATTGACAATACTGATTTTGTAATTATATTTCCTGAGTGCATAAAAAGAGGTTGTAAAATGGGAGTTGATATCTTCTACTTTAAATTACTTTATGACAAAGGCTTTGTACCTACAGGTTCATTGTCTTTACCAACAAACATTTCTACTCCTTTTGAACAGGCTTGTAATAGAAAGTCAACTAACCAATATAACGGACGAGCTTGTACGGCGTGGGTAATTTTTAATGAGAATATGGATTATCTTCACTGCGATGACCTAAGTTGGAGCGGTAAGCATAAATGTAAATAAAAAAATTACTGTACCGGAGGTTTTCAAAACTAATCTCCGGTATATTTTTATTGTCATATTTAGCCAGGCCAAAGGTTACACTAACTTTCAAGTGAGGTTATGCAGGCAACTATTGCATCTGAAAGCCTTTTGACTTTTACAATGTTTATTTTGTTAAAATCGGCCGGGATTTTGTTGGCAAAAGGTATTATCGCCTTTTTAAAACCTGAGGCGGCCGCCTCATTTAATCTTTTTTCAATATTATTTACCGGATGAACCTCTCCGGACAGTCCTATTTCTCCTATGATAACTGTTTGCGGGTCAACAACAACATCCCTTGCGCAAGTTGCAATTGCAAGCGCAATTCCTAAGTCTGCACTTGGTTCATTGACGTCAATTCCGCCCATTACGTTAATATAAACATCTTGTTTAGAAAAATTAAGCCCCACACGCTTTTCAAGAACGGCCAGAATTTGATGAAGTCTGCTTATATCAACACCATTTGTAACTCTTCTTGGACTTGGGTAGGATGTTGTTCCTACTAATGCCTGAATTTCAACCATTAAGGGTCTGGTTCCTTCATTGGTTACAATTATTGCGCTTCCCGGGGCTGCAACCTGAGAACGCTCATTCAAGAATAATTCATTAGGGTTTGTAATTTCATGAAGTCCGTCTGTCTGCATGTCGAAAATTCCTACTTCAGAAGTATTTCCAAACCGGTTTTTCATAGAGCGGAGCATTCTGTAGGTTTTGTACTTGTCGCCTTCAAAATAAATTACTGTGTCAACCATGTGTTCCAGAACCTTAGGCCCGGCAATATTCCCGTCTTTTGTAACATGGCCGATTACTATTGTTGTTATGTTTTTGCTTTTTGCAATGTGCATTAAAATATTTGTGCATTCCCTGATTTGAGAAACGCTGCCTGCAGAACTTGCGACATTATTTGAGTAGATTGCCTGAATACTATCAATGATTACGAAATCAGGAGAAATCTCTTCTATCTGTTTTTTTATATTTTCCATATTGGTTTGCGGATAAATGTACAAATTTTCTGAATTTATCCCTAATCGTTCTGCTCTTAATTTAAGCTGGCTTGCACTTTCTTCTGCCGAGACATAAAGAACCTTTTTCCCGGCACGGCAAAGTTGTCCGCAGGTTTGAAGGGTAATTGTTGACTTCCCAATCCCCGGATCGCCTGCAAGAAGGATTAATGAGCCCTGCACAAATCCTCCGCCAAGTATTCTGTCAAATTCAGAGATATTTGTACTTATGCGAACTTCTTCTCCTATATGAATATCCTTTAGCAGAACCGGTTTTTCCGTGTTAATAAATTCATTAGCAGCAGCATTTGGCATTTTTTGATCAAACTGAACTTCTTCAACAAGTGAACCCCAACTCCCGCATTCAGGACACTTTCCAAGATAACCTGCTGTTTCGTAACCGCATTGCTGACATATCCATTTTGACTTAACTTTAGCCATAATTCCCCTCGTAAATATCTGTTAAATTATTCCATTTTTTAGAAGCCTGGCTGATCTGAATTCTTTTTCCCCTTTGCCAATTCAAATCCTTTATGTAGGTTCTATGAGTGGTCCCCCGCTTGCGTGTATTTTATTTTTTATTCTAATTGTCTCACACGCTAAGCTTGATTCCTTTATCAGTATCCTATCATAAAAATATGTTTCTCGCTTATTATGTTACTAGTTGTGGAAGTTGTTTTCTCTTGTTATTCCCCTTGCGCTCCGGACAGCGGAGCGTAATAATGTCGTACCTCAGGCACTTTAGCCAAAAGCGGATTTTCGGAATGGTGAACAAAGTGCCCCCGTGAGGTGTCAGGAAACATCCAGTTCAAAGTAGGTTGGGGTTTCTACCCCAACAAAAAAAAATAATGAATTTCAAGAATTAACCAACTGTCATCCTGAACTTGTTTCAGGATCTATCCACCGTCAAAAATGATCGCCCATCTGTACACAAAAATCTAATGTTGGACCGAAAGCCAAACCTACTTTGATTCCAATATTATCCCGCCGGCGGAGCATTGTAGTGCAGTGCCTCAGGCACAAAAAGAAAGCGATATTAGTCGTAGAACTTAAATTTTAGAATGGGACTTGAAAACTTCCTTTTTCTTTAGCACAAAGAAAAAGGAAGCAAAAAGAAAGCACTATGTGTCGTGTGACTATTTCAAACCTAAGACTTGCAAAATGCGAAAAATAATGTATAATAAAAGAAAAAGGAGGTAAACACATGGGAAAGTCAAGTATAGCAGGGCATACGGGGGGGGGGGGGTAACGAACCTCAAGGGAGACAAGGGTTTTTGTCAAAAACACCTTTCTTCAAAATTTTCTCCAACTCAAAGTTTTCTGTATCAGATAAAAATAATTTTAAAAATAAAGTAGGTTGTGGTTTCTACCCCAACAAAAATAATGAAACTCAAAAATCAAACAGCTGTCATCCAGAACTTGCATCTCCTCTAGTTGCCGACGAAAAGAAGGCTTACAAGGGAGGGTGCTCGCAGAGTATTTCAGGATCTAGCCACCGGCAAAAATGTGCGGACATTTGCACTCAAAAATTTAATGTTGGGCTGAAAGCCCAACCTACATCTACTGCCTTTACATTGGCGGAAGTCCTAATAACACTTGGCATAATCGGAGTTGTTGCAGCTATGACTTTGCCAACACTTATTGCAAAGTATAGAAGAGAGGTTTTAAAAGCAGAATTTAAAAAAACTTATAATGAGCTTCAGCAAATTAATCTAAGTTTTATTAAAGATACTGGGTCTAATATTTGTGAATACGATTGGATTCTTGTTGACAATGGGGAGCCGCAGATGATGGCAGCAGTAGCTACAACTGAAAAAGTAGTAAGCTATTATAAAGGGAAAGGAGAATCACTCAACAATCGATATAATAATGATGTAAAAACTTTAACTGGTGGGAAGGCTGATATTTATAAATTTGATGATGGAAATATGTGGAACTTTTTAAGAAAAACTTTTTACACAGAATATGGTGCCTCAGAATACAATACTTGTTTGGTTATTACTGTAGATATAAATGGCTATCATGAAAAGCCTAACCAGCTTGGTATTGATATGTTTTCGTTTCGACCAACAAAAGACGGCAGGATAATTCCGCTTGGAAACCCAAATAATGCAAATGATTCTGCAAATGGCAGCAAGGATTTTACGGATTGCTCAAAGGAAATAACAACTAGTATTAATGGTATGGGGTGCGCATATTGGGCAAGTATTGATGTAAATCCGGATGATAATACTAAAGATTACTGGAATGACTTCATAAATTATTAATATTCGTGTTTTTTGCTGACGGATATAAATAATTTTTAATTTCGGGCTTAAAAACACAAACATCTATAATAAAAAAATTATAAAACCCTCGGGAAATTAAAATTTAACCATTTTTCTTATCGGAATTTTTTGAGTTTCGGTTTTGTTTACTGTTTTTACCTGATTTGTTATTGTTTCTCGGGTTATTGTTGTGGTGTGAGCTCGAGTATGATGTTTGAATACGTTTAACGCTGTATACGTCAGGAATTGCCTGAATGCAGTTAATAACTTTTTTCAGTGTATCTATGTTATCAAGTTCCATACCAAGTTCAATAATCCCGATTTTGTTATTTTTAGACTTAACATTTGCATAGGTAATGTTGGTGTTGTTATCGGAAACAGCCGCGATAATATCTTTAAGAAGTCCCAATTTTTCACCTGTTTCAATACGTATAGTAGTTGTATAAGTTTTGTTGGTGTTGTCACCGGACCAGTGGATATTCATTAACCTTTCCGGCGGAACATTTTCAAGAGTTTTGCAATCAATTCGGTGGACAGTCACTCCTTTAGAACGTGTAACTAATCCCACAATAGGTTCTCCGGGGATCGGGGAACAGCATTTTGCAAAAGAATACAGGAGACCTTCAAGTCCGATAATATCTTTTTCTGATTTTTTTCTGTTTGAAGAATGAAATGCTGTTTCCGGATTTTTTTGCTGTGGTTTTTTAAGCTTATTCAGAATTTTATTTATGGTAGTTTCTCCGTAACCAAGGGCTGCAAATAAATCTTCCGCGCTTAAGTAGTTCATCTGTTTGGCAACTTTTTCAAACTCACCCTGCTTCACATAATCATCAAAAACAGCTTTAGTTAATTCATGTTCAAGATTTGTACGACCGGCTTCAATGTGGCTTTCGCGGTTATTCTTCTTGAACCACTGCTTAATTTTTGATGAAGCTTGTTTGGTTACAACAAAGTTAAGCCAGTCAAGCCGCGGAGCAGGTGTTTTGGAGGTTAAAATTTCTACAATGTCTCCGTTTTTAAGTTTTGTATCAAGCTGGGCAATTCTTCCGTTAATCAGCGCTCCTACTGTTTTATGTCCCACATCCGAATGTATTCTGTATGCAAAATCAACAGGAGTTGCGCCTATCGGAAGATCAAGTACATCTCCGTTAGGAGTAAACGCAAAAACCTGATCTGAGAATAAATCAAGTTTAACAGTGTTAACATAATCTTCTGCTGATGTCTTGTCCTTATCATACTCAACAAGTTTTCTCATCCATGAAAACTTCATATCAGCAGGATTGTTTGCTTTTTGAGAACCCTTTTCTTTATATCTCCAGTGCGCAGCGACACCGTATTCCGCAACTTCATGCATTTCCCAGGTTCTTATTTGAACTTCAAGAGGTTTTGAGCGCGGGCCTATTACTGAGGTGTGCAGTGATTGATACATGTTGCCTTTAGGCATTGCAATGTAATCCTTAAAACGGCCCGGAATAGGTTTGAATTGTGAGTGTATAAGTCCTAATACTTCATAGCACTCCTTTTCTGTGTCTACTATAACACGGACGGCTGTAATATCGTAAAGTTCGTGAAATGCGATATTAAGGCGTTTCATTTTTGAATAAATACTGTAGTAGTGCTTTGCTCTTCCGGTAATTTGCGCGTTAATTCCGTTTTTCTTTACGTCTTTTGAAATTTGATCAATCAAAAGCTGAACAGTCATTTCACGTTCGGCTTTTGTTTGGGAAACTAGCTGTGCAATTTCAAAATATTTATCAGGTTCAAGATACCTTAGCGACAAATCTTCAAGTTCAGCCTTAATTTTTCCGATCCCGAGCCGGTTGGCAAGCGGGGCAAAAATATCAAGAGTTTCTCTTGCAATTTTCTGCTGTTTATTTGCGGCCATAAAGTTGAGGGTTCGCATGTTATGCAGGCGGTCAGCAAGTTTAAGGAAAATAATACGGATATCATTTGCCATTGCTATAAACAGCCGCCGGAAATTTTCTGCCTGGCGCTCTTCATTTGATTTAAATTGTAATTTCCCTAGTTTTGTTACTCCCTGAACAAGGGTTAGAACATCTTTTCCAAACCGTTTTTCTATTTCTTCAGGCTGTGTGTCCGTATCTTCCAGAATATCATGTAAAAAAGCAGCCATAAGCGTGTGAGAATCCGCTTTTAAATCAACCAGAATTTTCGCAACTTCAACCGGATGTATAATATACGGTTCTTCGGAAATACGGTATTGTCCTTTGTGAAGCCGTGCAGCAAATTCAAAAGACTCTTCTATTTGATCTATTTCTTCTTTATCACGGTGCTGCGCAATAAGGGTCTGTTTAATTTCTTCAAAAAGCGATTTTTCAGTCATGATATAATTATAATAATAATTTTATGTCTGATTTTCAAGCTAAAACATCAAATTTCATACATAAGGATTACAAATTATGATAAGAAAAACAAAAGAAGGACTGCTTGTGCAGATTAAAATTTCGCCAAATTCAAGTAAAAATGTTATTTTAAAGGATGAATGCGGAGTGAAAATTAAGGTTACTGCACAACCTATTGAGAATAAAGCAAATAAAGCTGTTATTGAATTTTTGGCAAAACAGCTCAAAATTCCTAAATCATCTATTGAAATTGTTAAAGGCGAAACTTCAAAAGAAAAAACGTTATTGATTAAAATTTTTGACGATGATAAAATATCTTTCATACATGAAATTTTGGACTGAAGAAAGGAGTCGAATATGAAAAAAATACTTACACTGCTTTTAGCTGGTGTACTTGTTATGTTTGGGCTTTCTGCCTATGCGTTTGGCAAGAAGAAAGCCGAGTTAGAAATTCTTCCAACTATGGAATCAAAATCAGATGCGGTTAATCAGGTTTGGGTTGGTACATTCCAGCTTGTGTGGAATGATCTTGTAAATGAACTGGTTAAAAATCCTATTGAATTTAAAGGTTATAAGTCTGTTATGGCAGAGGAGCTGAATAAGCAATCATTTACAGTAGAAGATCTTTCTGACAGTGCTTATTATAAAAAATGGGGAGCAACATCTCCGGAACTTAAAGCCGAAATTGAACAGGGTATTAAGGATAAATTCAATGAAACAAGCGCAATTCTTGACGGTTTTGACTGGACTCCGGGAGAGGGCAAATATATTCTTTATGCAATGCTGAAAAAGGATTTTGAATATATGCAGCCTTTTAACAAGTTGAAAGATGCTAAATTCAAGGGCAGTAAAGGAAAAGTTCAGTATTTCGGACTTGAAAAAAATGCCCCTGAGAGTGTTAGAAATACTGTCCATGTACTTTTCTATAATAGTGATGATGATTTTGCTATTGAAATTCCTACCCGGCAAAATGATTTTGTATACTTGTACAGAACAGATGATGAAAAAACGCTTGATAATCTTTACACTGATATGATGAAAAAATACAGAATATCTACTTCTAATCCGCGTTTTACAAGCCAGGATGAGTTTAAAGCTCCGGTTATTGATTTTAAAGCTGAACGTTCATTTGATGAGCTTAGCCATAAAAGAATTAAAAAATCTGACCTTATTATAGACAAAGCTATTGAAACTGTTGAATTTAAAATGGATGAAAAGGGGGTTAAACTAAAATCAGAAGCCGGAATTGCAACGATGAAGGCAATGATTGAACCTCCTTCTGAAACAAGAAAATTTTATTTTAATGACAGCTATGCTATTTTCTTGAAAGAAAAAGGAAAACCTTATTTTGCAATGAAAGTTAATGACGCTGCAAAATTGCAAAAATAATCAGTTAATTTAATAATTCAGCAGAAAGCGGTATTTATTTAAATGCCGCTTTCTTGTTATCAGCGCTTTTAATATTTTTTTGAGCATGGTAAAATTTAACCAGCAGAGAAATAGAAAAGGAAGTTTTACTATGAAAATGTCAAAAATGTTTGTGCAAACTTTACGCGAGTTTCCTTCTGATGCTGAAGTAATTTCTCATAAAATGCTTGCACGTGCTGGTTATATAAAAAAACTTACAAGCGGGGTTTATAACTATATGCCGCTTATGTGGAGAGTTTTGAAAAAAATTGAAACAATTGTTCGTGAAGAAATGGATAAAGCAGGCGCCCAGGAACTTTTAATGCCTTTTGTCCAGCCTAAAGAACTCTGGGAAGAATCCGGAAGATGGGATGCTTACGGTAAAGAATTGATGAGATTAAAAGACCGTCATGACCGAATTATGTGTCTTGGGCCTACTCATGAAGAAATTATTACAGCCCTTGGCCGTGATGTGTTGAAATCATATAAACAATTACCGGTAAATTTGTATCAAATTCAATCTAAATTCAGAGATGAAGTCCGTCCGAGATATGGTCTTTTAAGAGGACGGGAATTCATTATGAAAGATGCATACAGTTTTGATACATCTCAGGAAGGTTTGGATAAAGAATACAAAAATATGGCTGAAGCGTACAAAAAAATCTTTGACCGCTGCGGGCTTGAAACTAAAATGGTTCAATCAGATTCAGGTGCCATCGGCGGAAGTGTCAGTCATGAATTTATGGTTATCACGGATACTGATGCCGGAGAAAATGATGTTTTCTATTGTGATGACTGTGATTATGCTGCAAATTCAAATCATGCTGTTTCAAATCTTTTGCCGGCTGAGGTTAATGGTGAAAAGTATTTTTCTAAAACAGAAATTCTTGACACACCAAATACCCATTCGATAGAAGAGTTGGCCGAATTTTTAAATATTCCGCCTACACTTATTTTAAAGACCCTTGTCTATATTGTTGATAAAAAACCTGTTTTGGCCTTAATAAGAGGTGATAGAACGGTTGAGGAAACTAAGTTGATGAATGTTGTCGGGGGGCTTGATATAAGAATTGCAACTTCTGCGGAAATTGCTGAACTTATGGCTGAAAAAGGATTTGATGCTGTTCCGGGATTTATCGGGCCTGCCGGAATGGACGGGATTACAATTGTTGCGGATGAAACCGTACGCAATATGAAGAATTTCGTGGTCGGAATTAATAAAACTGATAAACACCTTGTCGGTGCTAATTTGGAAAAGGATATTCCGCATATTTCAGAGTTTAAAGATATAAGACTTGTTGAAGCCGGAGATTTGTGTCCTCAATGCGGAAAACCGCTTAAGGTTACCCAGGGAATAGAAGTAGGTAATATTTTCCAGCTTGGCACTAAATATTCTGCTCCGATGAAAGCTGTTTATCTTGATGAAAACGGAAAAACACATCCTTATATTATGGGCTGTTACGGTATCGGAATATCAAGAACTGCCGCTGCTGCTGTTGAGGCACACAACGATGAGCACGGGATTAAATGGCCGCTTGCAATTGCGCCTTATCATGTTGTGATTGTTCCGGTCAATATTAAAGATGAACTTCAAATGAAAGTTGCAGATGAAATGTATGAAAAACTTCTGGCGGCTGGAGTTGAAGTTGTTCTTGATGATCGTGACGAGCGTGCCGGTGTCAAGTTTAAAGATGCTGATTTAATCGGTTTTCCATTCAGGGTTACGGTCGGGAAAACAATTAACGATGGACTTGTTGAATATAAAGTCCGTGAATCCGGAGATATGGCAACTCTTAAACCTGATGAAGCGGTTCAAGACCTTATCAACAAAATTTTAAATAAATAGTTTATGAAAATTGGCGGGGGATAAACCCGCCAAAATATTATTTACATTTGTGTTTACCATTCCATGAAAGGTCGTTACATCTGGTGTAGTCAAGGTTTTCCTTATATAAAACCCACGCAGTACAACCGTTTCCGCTTGTGGCGGCTGACTTTTTGCAGTTTGTTTCAAATCCAAACATCGTATCATCCGGTGTTCCATATGGAAGTATTCCATATTTTGTAACATTAAATTCAAAAAGGTCTATACCATAAGTATTTGGTCTATTTTCCCCATTAATGTCTACAATAACCCAGCTGCAAATATTGGATAACTGCTTTGTGTTTCCTCGTTTAAGGCTGCAATCACCGCTTAGACCTCCAAATGCCATTAAAGTTCCATCTGATAAGCGAATTTTATAAAGATCACTTCTTTTTTCTATTCCACCGCCTGCCTGCTCGTATGGTGTGCCATTAAGTTTATATGTTTCACCGTTGTACCAGCAGCCTTCGTCAAGACCACAGTTTTTTGTAACATTTAAATATTTTGAAAAAAGGTCCCCCATATTTTTGGATCCCTCAGCTCCTAAAATATTTCCATCATCATCCTTTTCAGCCAGGCTCATGCCCCAGTTAGTCGGATCACCGTTATCTTTATAAATCATCATGTATGCCTGAGATAAATATGAATAAACTTTTTTTAATTTATTAACTGTAACCTTGTCCTGGTTACTTTGAATTAATGTTGGCAAAGTCATTGCTGCAACAACTCCTATAATGCCCAGGGTTATAAGAACTTCAGCAAGAGTAAATCCCAATCGAATAGAGGATCTAGAGTTCACCGAAACGAATTCTACAAAATTAAACTCCATTCTCTTTTTGAATATATTCACTAAATTAAACATGTTTAACAGTTTATTCATAAAATACCTCCTTTTATTATTGAAAAATTTGCAGCACAAAACGGCGAAACAGAAGAATTTCGCCTAAAAATATCCCTCAAATCCAAGATTGAATTTTGAAAATCTCCTTCAATCTTTAGTTCAAGTATATTATCCGCAATAATACGTCTGATACAAACATGCAAAACCCTTATCCCATAAGGGTTTAGACCTTTAGTCTGCCCCCCCCCCTATCAGGGAAAATCTTGTTATAATTGGGTTTTGGGCTATTTTCATCTTCATATTAACATTATAACATGTATTTATGGATTTTTCAATAATATGACCATAGCTTAGAAATCCGCCGCTATAATTAGTTATATATTTTGCTAGAACATAGGATAATCATCTTTGATCTGCCAGCCATCCATTTGAATAAGTGCTCCACAATAATCTCCGTATTCTTTACAAACTCTTTTCAACTCCTCTCTGGTAATACCTGTGATGTCTAATCTTTGTGAACCAGGGTATATCCCATAACCTTGCATAAGCATAAATCTTGTATTTTTTGCATAAGGCAGTGCTGCAAAGAAAACATCTTTCCCTTTAGTATTAGGGCCATTTGGCCCGTCAATATCTATAGTAAAGTTCATACCCAGTAATACTTCTTTCCCTTCTGCATCAGGATCTGAGTCATCTACACCAATAAGTATAACGGTTCCATTCTTAAGTGTTATAAAAGTAGCGACTGCATTTAATGGGGCATATATCCCCCCGTGTGAGTGGAGAATAGGTGATTTATAACCTAGTTCAGCTAAAGATTTAGTTTCAGTAAGCTGAGCTCCGCTAAGATATGGCATGAGATATTTCTTTACAATTGCTCCGGCTTGGGTTTTAGCTTCAGCTTTGTTGTCACTTGTGTAATCTTTATTATTATATGAGTTAATTACTTCATCCCAAGTTGTAATCTCTCCAAAATTTGCCTCGGCCAACCTAACAGCATTACTCAAAATATTAAAATTAACTTTTAATCTATTAACCGTAACGTGTTTTTGATAATTTTGGATAAGCGCTGGCAAGGTTAGAGCGGCTACAACTCCTATAACTCCTAGAGTAATTAAAACTTCAGCCAGGGTAAATGCGTGGGAAAAGTGCCCTCCTGCATGGTGCGTTTCTGAGATGTATATATCTTGCTGGGAGTGTTCACACAATACTAGGCTATCTAAAATTTTATTCCCGTTATGTTTCATATATCCTCCAATCAATTTTATTATACCATATTAAAAGCCTTTATTCACTATGTCTCACTATTAAAATTTGTTAATAAAAATTTTATTAACAAAGAACTATCATCATATTATATTTATTGTAGGTTTATGTATGGCAAACCACAAAGCTGTTTTGTTTTTGTGGTCATCCTGATCCATACTATTTATTACTTCAAAATGCTTAAAAACGTGTCTATACCGTTGTCCCGACACAAATAATTTGCCGTAATGGCCATGGGACAATGGTTTTAGGCCTGGTCTAGCCCCCCCCCCTATCGTGGGAATCGGCTCTATGATTGAGTTTTAGCATTATTTATTCTCCTTTTTATCTTTATTTACATTATAACGTTTTATTGAACAAATTTCAAGTCTTGAGATTTATTGTAAAAGACCTTGAAGACTCATTACGGTTTCGTAACTTGCCCCGGCTTCCAAAAGTTCTTCCGCTGATAACCCAAATAAAGTAATTAAACTGTATGCATTATGTTGACCGTTTTTATGCCGCAAATTTTCTATTACTTCCAAAACAGCCTCTTCTCTTGAAAGATTTGTAACGCGGTCATTTATTCCAAGATGTAAGCTTCTTTTTTTTGCTTTTCCCATAATACTACACCCCGACTCCTAGCGCCAAAAGAGCAGCTCCAATCATTCCCGAATAATTTCCGGCAGATGCTTTTACAACTTTGGTAGGTTGGGTAACAATTTCTTCATTGACTTTTTCTGTTAAGTAATCTGTATCAACAAATTGTGCCATAGAACCCGAAAGAACCACTACATCTGGATCAAAAATATCAGCAAGCCCGATTATGCCATTTAGTAAATCTTCCTGCCAGCGGTTAAAAATTTCTATCATTTGTTTGTTGTTATTTTTTATACCGTCTATTACGTCATAAGTGGTTATTTCCAGGTTGCCGGAAATTTCTTCGGCTGTTTTTTTAAGGCCGGTTCCTGATGCATAAGCCTCAAAACAGTCCCAGCTTCCGCAAGTGCATTTTCTATGCTTGTCTCTTGACATTTTGAAGTGCATTTCCCCGGCGGCCCCGCTTTTCCCTTTATATAACTTATTATCAAGAATAATTCCTCCGCCTACACCGGTACCAAGAGTAAGCATAACAGAATACGGCATTCCTTTGGAGGCGCCTATAATATGCTCAGCCCATGCTGCGCAATTGGCATCATTTTCAACAAATACCGGTTTTGTACTAAGTGATTTAAAGTCTGTTTGGGGGTACTCTGAGGCAATGTTTCCTGTTGACCCGAGAATTTTATCGTTAGTGTTACTGACTGAACCGCAGGTAGAAAAGGCTATAACATCAACCTCTTTTTCATATTTTGAGATAATTTCTTTAAATATGCTGATTATTTCCACATAAGTTTTTGGGGTTGGGTATTTTTCTATTTCGCTGATAATTTCACCACGTTCATCAACTATGGTATTATAAATTTTTGTCCCGCCAACATCGATTGCGAGTGCTTTTTTCATTATAACCTTTCTTTCTTCTATTTATTTCGAGTAACAAATCGTTTTGTAATCAATTGAGGACGAGTAATGGCAGAACCGATTACAACACAGTGGGCGCCAAGATCAAATGCTTTTTCAACCTGCCACGGCTCCCAAATCCGGCCCTCTAAAACAACCGGTTTATCGGTTTCTTTAATAAGTGTTTCTAATAATTTAAAATCAGGTTCATTTTGTGAAACATTAATAGACTCCATCGTATAACCTGATAAGGTAGTTGATAAAATATTTGCACCAAGTTTTGCGGCATTAATTCCTTCTTCAACCGTTGAAATATCCGCCATTGAAATCCTTTTATTAATCTTGATATATTTTATAATTTCTTCAAGTTTACAGCCGCCTTCACGAGGTCTCATTGTTCCGTCAAATGCAACTACATCAGCCCCTGCTTCAACTAAGGAAATGACTTCTTTAAGTGTTGGAGTAATATAAACTATTTCCTGCCAGTTTTTAGGAATGAGATCCGGCTTTGTTAAACCGATTACCGGAACATCAAAGAGACGTTTTGCATTTGTGACATCTCTGGCTCCAGCAACACGCAAGCCTCCGGCTCCGCCTTTTACAACAGATTTCATCATTGCGACCATGCATTTTTCCAAATACAAAGGCTCGCTTGGCATTGCCTGTACAGAAACCACTACTTTATGTTCCAAACGGTTAATTATATCCATGGTTTTATTATATTATAAAAAAATATTTTGGTGTATAATAATAATGAAAATTAACATCGTATGTGTTAAATTATACTTTAAAAAGAGGTTTTATATATGAAGAAAAGTTTAGTGAATTATCCGTTTTTAACAGAGGACGTTGAGGTTTATGAACAAGAAAACGGTCATAAGATTGTTCTTGCCAAAAAAGAGGGTGAAATGGCCAATGTAAGTACCTGGGTAAAAACGGGTTCAATAAATGAAGACGATTATAATAACGGGATTTCACACTTTTTGGAACACCTTATGTTTAAAGGAACACATAAACATCCGGCCGGATACTTTGACAGAACATTAGAGGCAAAGGGGGCCGTTGTTAATGCTGCTACTTGGAAAGACTATACATTTTATTATGTTACCCTTCCGAAAGGCCCTGAAAATAAAGATCTTAACTTGGCAATAGAGCTTCACGCAGATATGATGCTGGATCCTGTTTTGCCGGAAGATGAAATAGGGGCGCCTTTTGATTTGAATGATAAAAATGTTACGGACAAGAGGGAACGCCACGTTGTTATTGAAGAAATCCGTATGAGAAAGGATCAAAACTGGACTAAGATTTACAATGCCTGCAACTTCAATATGTACACCAAACATCCGTATAAAAG
Organism: Candidatus Gastranaerophilales bacterium; assembly: GCA_944325075.1. Taxonomy (GTDB): domain Bacteria; phylum Cyanobacteriota; class Vampirovibrionia; order Gastranaerophilales; family Gastranaerophilaceae; genus UBA1221. The sequence goes on along the minus strand of CALUYU010000005.1, from coordinate 19,810 downwards.
GGATGTTATCGGTACTCCGGAAATTATTTCACGGGTTACCCGCGATGATATAATGAATTATTATCAAACATTTTATACACCTGAAAATATGACTACAATTGTTGTCGGCGATTTTGATAAAGAAGAAATTCTTAAAAAAATTATAAAAGAATTCGATTTTAAGGGCCGTAAAAATGCGCCTAAACGTGTTAACGATATTGATTTGCCGGTTAGTGAGAAAAAAGTTGTCAAAACTTCAGGACATGTCAATACTTCATATTTTATGTACGGCTGGCTTGGCCCTAAAGCAAATAACCTTAAGGATACAATTTGTCTTGATATGATTAGTATTATATTGGGAGACGGTACAAGCTCAAGGCTTTATCAAAATTTAATTGAAAAACTTGATGAACCCGTGTTTAATATGGTTAGTTCTGAGCATTACCAATTTAAAGACGGTAATAACTTTTTTATTCAGGCAAACTGCAAACCTGAAAAACTGGATTATGCTATAGAACTTGTTGAACGTGAACTGAAAGGCCTTATTGAAAAAACAATAACTCTTGAGGAGATTCAAAAGGCTAAGAAAAAGATTAAATCCCGTTTTGCATATTCTGCTGAAACTGTTTCAGAAATAGGTGAAACAATCGGGTATTATATGACTGTTTGTGAAGACTTGAAACTCATTGAGGACTATTTAAAGGATCTTCAGGCGATTTCTGTTGAAGATTTAAATGCGGCTGTAAAAAAATATTTAAATATAAACAATTCTGTATTATCAATTCTTGTTCCTGAGTCTTCTGACAATTAAAAATTCTGGAGTGTTATATGTCGTTATTAAATGCGAAAAAACAGAAAACCTTAACCGGGGCTGAAATTATCATTAAAGTTCTTAGAGAATTAGGAGTAGAATGTATTTTTGGCTATCCTGGCGGAATCGTGCTTGGAATTTATGATGAACTGTACAAACAAAGTGATATCAAGCATTACCTTGTTCGTCATGAGCAGGCTGCGGTTCATGCAGCTGAGGGGTATTCACGTGTTTCCGGCAAGTGTGGTGTAGTACTTGTAACTTCCGGCCCAGGGGCAAGTAATACAGTTTCAGGAATTGCAAATGCTTATCTGGATGGTTATCCTCTTCTAATACTAACGGGGCAGGTTTTTGCTTCTTTAATCGGCAAAAATGCGTTTCAGGAAGTTAATATAATAGATATTACAAAATCTTGTACTAAAGCCGGATTTCAGGTTACAGATGTTAAAGATCTTGAAAAGACGCTTATAGATGCATATAACTGTGCTATGTCTGGTAAGCCCGGTCCGGTTGTTGTTGATATGGCAAAGAATATCTTTGCAGAACAATGTGAATTTTTGGACTATGAAACACCAAAAACTGAATCGTCACAAATTTCTCGGGATATAATACGGGATGTATTGAAAGAGGTTGTTTCAGCTAAATCCCCTGTAATAGTTGCCGGCGGAGGTATTGTTACTGCCGATGCGTCATCAGAATTAAGAAAGTTTATAAAACTTTTAGATGTTCCGGTTGTTAATACAATGATGGGGCTTGGTACATATCCTCTGGATGATGAAAATTGTTTGGGAATGATTGGAATTTTCGGGGCTCCAAGCGCTAATCAGGTATTGCGGGATTCTGATTTAATTCTGTCTTTCGGTGCAAGGCTTAACGACCGGATTACATGTTGTTTTTCAAATGGGGAGTTGGATAGAAAATTTATTCAAGTTGATATAAATCCTCTGGAAATTTCTCAAAACGTCAATGCCTATAAGTTTATTGTCGGCGATGCCAAAAAAGTGCTGGAGCAGATGAATTATGAATTGAATTACGCGGATTATTCGCCAAAACATCGAGACTGGCTTAAAAAGGCTTGCTTATTGAAAAGATTAAATAGTTCGCCTAAAAAAATCTCGAATAAACTCCATTCGTTTGAAGTAATCCAAGCAATATATGATTATACAAAGAATTTAAATCCGATTGTTACGACAGAAGTGGGGCAGCATCAACTTTGGGCTGCTCAGAACTTTCAATTTAATATGCCGCGGCAATTCATAACATCGGGCGGCTCCGGAACAATGGGGTTTGGACTTCCGGCAGCAATTGGGGCGTGCGCTGCAAATCCTGATAGAACGGTAATTTGTATCTCAGGCGACGGCTCTTTTCAAATGAATGAACAGGAACTTGCAACTTGTGTTGATTATAATTTCCCGGTAAAGATTTTTATCCTTAATAACGGTTATTTAGGGATGGTTCGCCAGCTTCAACAAACGTCTTTCGACGGACGCTACTCTGAAACAAAAATATCCAATCCTGATTTTCTGAAGCTTGCAGAGGCTTATAATATTCCGGCATTAAGAGTTGAGAAATCTGATGATATTAAAGAAGCGTTGGATTGTGCATTTGGAGTTGATAAGCCTTTTATTATTGATTTTGTTATTGAACCGATGGAAGTTGTGTAATGTTGAGACATAAAGCTTATAGTTTTAATATAGTAATTCTTATTTTTATTTTTGTGATAGTTGTTGCGACTGCAACTGTTAATGCTGTTGATAACCTAAAACAAAAGTCTGTTAAGAGAAATTTTAGTAGCTTATATTCTAGGTATTCCAATGCTCTAATCACTACAGCGGTTGAAATGGATGGTGAAACAGGTTGTTATTTTTCTACAGCGATGGCTCCTAATTTTTCGAATTGTAGTGAATTTTACAAAATATTTTTAAAGAATTTAAATGTAAAGAAATACTGTCAGACCAAAGCTTTACAAAACGGATGTGTCCCGGAATATGAAAAATATTCTCAAAAAGCCTCATGTATCGGTTTTTCCAAATATATGATAAATAATATTGATGATGCGTTTGTAATGGAAAATGGGAGTAATATAATTTTGCCGCATTCAAAAGACGGAAACAGAATTCCAATGTTTGCGGTGGATTCAAACGGGTTGTCCAAACCTAATAAAGCTGGTGATGACCTATTTAGTATGGTCATTATTAGAAATGCAAATGGCGCATATTATTTTCATTCCAACATAACATATTGTCTTCCGGTTCAAAAAGACGGAATACAGTATATTCAGGATATCTATAAATAGTTTGTTACCAACAGCATAAACAATTCTCTTTCTGAGACGCATAGAATAATACAAAAAACAATGTAGGTTGGGGGGGGGGCCAACAAAAATAATGAAATTCAAAAAACAACCAACTGTCATCCTGAACTTCCTTTTTCTTTAGCCGAAAGAAAAAGGAAGCAAAAAGAAAGCGGTATGAGTCGAGAGATTTGATTTACCCTTTAGGGACTTAAAATGAATTTTCTTTAGCGGAAAGCGGATTTTCGGAAGGGTGAACAAAGTTGATGTAGGTTGGGCTTTCAGCCCAACAATGAAATTATGTTGGGGTAGAAACCCCAACATACATTGAACTGTGTTGGACGCATTGGGAAACGGTCTATAAATAATTTTTTATGTCATCCAGAACTTGCAGCTCCTCTTGTTGCCGACGAAAAGGAGGCTTACAAGGGAGGGTGCTCGCAGAGTATTTCAGGATCTAGTCACCGACAAAAATATTCGGCCATTTGCACTAGAAATAATACAAAAACCAAAGTAGGTTGTGCTTTCAGCCCAACATTTGAATATTGTTGGGGTAGAAACCCCAACCTACAAAAGGCTATTTCTTCTGCGTCTTGAACAGCGACGCGTCATGTAGGAGGGGCCTTAGTCCCCGCGTTTACCCTGGCTGAGGTTGTAATCACTCTTGGCATAATCGGAGTTGTTGCAGCAATGACTTTGCCGACTCTTATTGCAAAGTATCAGGAAAAAGTTACTGTGACAAAAGTTAAGAAGTCCTATTCGGTTCTTCTAAATGCATATAACTTGGCATTGATGAATGACGGAACCCCTGATACGGCGGGAATTTTGAAAACGGTGCGGCTTGTATGGGGGTTGGATACTGGAGGTCGGAAATATGGAATATTTACGTTGCAGCGGCTTATCTTTTACCGGAAAACATAAATGTAAATAATTAAAATGGAAGACGGGCTATTATTAGTGCCCGTCTCCTATTTTATTGAATTTTAATTATCAATTATTTTAAAATTGCTTTAAGAACCGTAAATCGTCATTAAAGAATAGACGGATATCATCTATGGCATACTTAAGCATTGCAAGTCTTTCTATGCCCATACCAAATGCAAAACCGGAATAAACTTCCGGATCAATCCCTACACCATTTAAAACATTTGGATCAACCATCCCGGCTCCGAGAATTTCAAGCCATCCGGTTCCGGAGCATGTTTTACATCCTTTGCCGCCGCACATAATACACTGTACATCAACCTCTGCAGATGGTTCAGTGAACGGGAAAAAGCTGCTGCGGAAGCGTGTTGGGCGGCTGCTGCCAAAATAAATTCTTATAAATTCATTTAATACCCCCTTCAAGTCTCCAAAGGTAATATTTTTGTCAACATAAAGCCCTTCAATCTGATGGAAGAAATTATTTTTACGGGCATTAATATTTTCATTTCTATAAACCCTTCCCGGAGAAATTACTCTAATAGGCGGTTTTTGTTCTTCCATAACATGTATCTGTGCGCCTGAAGTCTGACTTCTTAATACAACATTCTGCGCAATAGTTGTGTAGAATGTATCTTGAACATCTCTTGCCGGATGGTCTTTAGGAATATTCAGCATATCAAAATTGAAATATTCGGTCTCAACTTCAGGTGATTTATCACTTTCAACAACAGAAAATCCGAGGCTTTGGAATATTGCAACTATTTCATTTGTTGTAGAGGTTATAGGATGAACTTTTCCACGCGGTATAAATTTACCGGGAAGTGTCACATCTATGCGCTCCTGTTGAAGTTTTTTATTTAATTCTGCCTGATAAAATACATCATGTTTTTCTTTAATTGAGGCCTCAAGTTTTTCGGTAATTTCGTTTGCCAAAGAGCCAATAATACGCTTGTCTTCATTAGATAAGTTTTTAAGATTCTTCTTTATTTCGTTAAATTCACCTTTCCGGCTTAAGTATTTTGCTTTAATTTGTTCCAAATCGTTTATGGATGCTGCTTTCGAAATATCATTAGCTGCATTTGAATAGATTTTTTCCAGTTGTTCTTTCATTCCCATATACCTCTTATCTGTTTATTTCATTATGAAGTTTTTCGTATCCGATTGACGTGCATTGATCGTGGCCCGGAAACACTCTGATATTATCATCAAGTTTAAATAAAATATTTTTTATGCTGTCTTTAATTTTAGCAAAATCGCCTCCAAATAAATCTGTCCGTCCATAGTAATCTTTAAACAGCGTATCTCCTGAAAATAGTTTATCACCTATAAGGTAGCAAACTCCGCCTTCAGTATGCCCGGGAGTGTGGAGAACTTTTATTTGGATACTTCCAAATTCCAGAATATCATTATCCTCAACATTGAAATCATATTTTGGAGGTTCAATATTCGGGAATCCAACCAGTCTTGCAAATTCATTTATATTATCAAGCATAACCACATCAGATTTATGTATCCCAACTTTTGCCCCCAATTTTTCTGCCATAAGGTTTACACCAAGAACATGGTCAAAATGTCCGTGCGTTAATAAAATATATTTTACATTTAGGTTATTTGCCTTGACTTCATCAATAATTTCTTCTTTGTAGTCGGAGCAGTCAATAAAAACTGCTTCTTTAGAGTTCTCGTCCCAAAGAAGATAATTATTTGCATCAATCGGACCTGCTACATAGGTTTTCATTTTCATAGTCTAATTTCTCACAAGTTCAAAAATATCACGGCAAATAGTAAATAATTCTTCCGCATTGTCAAGAGCAATCATATTTGGTCCGTCGCAAAGAGCTTTATCCGGATCCGGGTGAACTTCAAAAAATAACGCATTAGCTCCGGCCGCCATTGCCGCTTTTGCAAGAACCGGTACAAATCTACGATCCCCGCCCGAACAAACCCCGTTTGCGCCAGGCAATTGAACACTATGGGTTGCATCAAACACAATCGGGTAACCGAATGTTTGCATTATCGGTATTCCGCGGAAATCCACAACCAGATTATTATATCCAAATGATGTTCCCCGGTCTGTTAATAATATTTTTTCATTACCGCTGTCTTCAACTTTTTTGACAAGTGTTCCCATCTGTTCAGGGGCTAAAAACTGACCTTTTTTAATATTTACTATTTTGTCTGTTTTTGCGGCAGCTACAAGCAAATCTGTTTGTCTACAGAGAAATGCAGGAATTTGCAACATATCAGCCACTTCTGCAACCGGTGCCGCCTGATCAGGTGTATGAATATCGGTTACTATAGGCACATCGAATTTCTGTTTTACCTTATCAAGCATCTCAAGACCTTTTTCCATCCCCGGGCCTCTAAATGAGTTTATGGATGATCTGTTTGCCTTATCGAAAGACGACTTAAATACGTAATTAATTCCCAGCTTTTCCGTAATTTGTTGTAATCTTTCTGCTGTTTTTTCTATAATTTCCTGGCTTTCAATAGCGCAAGGACCGGCCAATATTGTTAATTTATCTCCGCCGATTTCAAAATTTTTTAACTTTATTCTCTTCATATCCATACGTTAATTATATTTAAAACAAACTTTAATTACAAGGGGCAATGAGCATACCGGTGTAGAGTTATTAATTTTTCTTACTGCTTAGTAATTCAGGTAAATGAGGCTTTTCTGTTTAAAATTTTATAAAATTCGTAAAATATAATTGTTACTCTTTCGGGGAATTGAATATTTTTCATGTAGTGTTAAAATTACAGTGGATATATTTTAAGGAGAAAGACATGCTTAAAATTTTAATTAAATGGATTGCGTTTGCGCTTGTTGTAATGTTTGTGGGTTATGTCGTTCCGGGTATTACTGTCGCTAACTTTTTAACTGCAATGATTGCAACAGTTGTAATTGTTTTTATTAACGCGTTTATTAAGCCGGTTCTTAAGTTACTTACTCTTCCGATAAATATTCTTACTCTCGGGTTGTTTACTTTGGTAATAAATGCCTTGTTGTTTATGTTTGTAGGTTATGTTGTTCCGGGCATAGAAATAGACGGTTTTTTAAGTGCGTTGCTTGGTTCTATTATATTATCAATATTATCTGTGGGCGTTGCCTGGATTTAAAAGTTTCTCCTCGGATTTTTCCATTGTGTACAAAAAATTAAATTGTATCTTTTTACAAAGTTAAGCAATAAAAATTTGTTGTTTAACTTTGTTGTATTTAAACACTTTGTCTCGGGAGTTATCCAATCTTTATTATATTGAATTTTTCATCCCATTCGATTTCTCCTGATAAATCCAGATTGTGATAATTATATGGGTTTTCAATAAACTGCGGGTTAAATAAGCCATGTGCGGCCAAACGTTTTATAATTTCAGGTAAAAGGTTTGTACTTCCTGCTATGGTGCCCTCTTTTGATGTTGCTTTTATTCCGTTATAGTAGACGGTTTCATCGGCAAAAATAAATTCCTTTAAATTGCTGTGTGTACAAGGCAAACTGTCACTTACAAGTATAATTTTATCTGCCGGTTTTGCCTTAAATAATAACCGTAACGCATCATCTGAAACGTGTATACCGTCTGCAATGATTTCGGTATAAATGTTATCATTTATTAATGCAGAAAGAGCTGTAGATGTTCCTCTATGGCTTATCCCGCCCATTGCATTAAATGTATGTGTAACGGCGTCACATCCGGTTAAATCTCCTCCGGTACAGTGCCCTGCCTGAACTTTTACACCACGGCTGTGAAGGTAGCCGATTAAATCCTTCTGGTTATCTTGTTGTGCCGGGTTGTTTAAATTATCTACTGTTTCTTGACGACTGCTGTCTTGCAATTTTTCATCATTTCGTGATGGAATTAGCTCGGGTGCAAGTGTGACAATTTTAATAAAGTCATCTTCTATTAAACGGTAGTTATCAATTGTCGGGGGCATAAAATATTTGGGATTATGTATCCCTTTTTTCGCGGGATTTAAGAAAATTCCTTCGATGTGTACTCCTAATATTTTTGCCATCCCCGGAGTCTGGAGTTTAGCAGCTTCTTTTATGGCCCAAATTGCGTGTTTTGTATTATTGATACTATCGGTAACTATTGTCGGAAAAATTCCGCCAATTCCGTATTGGTATATTTGTTTTGATAATAGCAATATATCATCAATTGAGGCTTTATTGAAGTCAATTCCAAATGCCCCGTGAAAGTGCTGTTCTATTAAGAGTTTTGTTTTCACTTATTAATTGTTCCTTTGGTTAGTTATTGTTTTAAATTACACTTGCCTCAAAAACTTTTCTGGCTTCTTCCCTGTCATCAAAGTGAATAGTCCTGTCTTTAAGTATTTGATAGTCTTCGTGGCCTTTCCCTGCAATAACCACTACATCGTTATTTTCTGCAATATTTTTTAATAGAGCAATTGCATGTCCTCGATCCGGTTCAACTGTTACTTTTTCAGGGTTAACAGACTTTAATCCGGCAATAATATCCGTTATAATTTGTTGCGGATCTTCACTCCGCGGATTATCGCTTGTAATTACAATTTTATCTGCAATTTTTTCTGCAATAGCCCCCATTTTAGGCCGTTTAGTTGCGTCTCGGTCTCCGCCGCAGCCGAACAGACATATCAGCTTGCCGTCTTTAGGTGTTATTTCTCTTGCAGATTTTAAGACATTTTCAAGCCCGTCCGGAGTATGGGCATAATCGACTATTACAAGTGGTTTCTTTGCAACAACCTCAAATCTTCCGGCAACACCTTTTACATTTTCCAATGCTTTAAGTGCAACTTTCAAATCAATACCTGATGCAATAGCAGCAGCAATAGCTGCAAGAACATTATAAACGCTGAACATCCCGTTCATATGGAGGTTTACCGGATATTCTCCGTATTTTGTTACAAGCTTGAACTCTGCACCGTTTAACGAAAACTGAATGTCTTTTGCCATAACATCTGAAGTCTTTTTTACCCCGTAAGTGTATTTTCTAACACCTTCCGGTACAATTGACAGAAATTTTTCAGCATACTCATCATCCATGTTTATAACTGCGTATGCGCCTTCTTGAAGTCGTTTGAATAAAAGAGCTTTAGCCTCAAAATAATTTTCCATTGTAATGTGGTAATCAAGGTGATCCTGAGTTAAGTTTGTGAATACTGCCCCGTCAAAACAACATCCGCCTACACGGTTTTGTTCCAGGGCGTGCGAACTAACTTCCATTACAACATTATCAATTTTTTCAACATCCTTAATCATCCTTAAAGTAGCCTGCAATTCCGGAGCCTGTGGCGTTGTGTGCTTGGCATCACGGTATTCCCCGTTTGATGATAATTTATAACCTAAAGTTCCAATGAGTGCACATTTTTGATCGTTTTGCTCAAAGATTTTCTGGATAAGATGTGTTACAGTTGTTTTTCCGTTTGTTCCGGTTATGCCGATAAGATTTAAACCTCTTGACGGGCTTGAGTAAAATCTATCTGCAATATCCGCAATTTTATGTCTCGTTGAATTTACTATTACCTGGGGAATTTTCTTATCAGTATCGACTTTGTGTTCGGTTAATAAAGCTGCTGCTCCGTTGTTAATAGCATCTTGGGCATATTTATGTCCGTCAGTATATTCCCCGGTAAGACATACAAATATATCGCCCTTCTTCGTGGTCTTTGAGTTATAAGAAATTCCCGAAATTTCAACATTTTTAAAGTTGACAAGGTCTTTATAGTCCAAATGTTCAATTAGTTCATCTAGTTTCATTATTGCTCCTTTTATATTTTATAATAGCGTTTTTACTGAGTATTTTTGCTGAGATTTTTTACCGGAATATTTGTATTTTTATCAGGTTTAAGATTAAGTATTCTTGCAACCTGGGTGGTAACTTCATGGAAAACCGGGCCTGCCACGGTATTACCCCATATGGCTCCGACCTTTGCACTGTCAATCATAACATATACAAGAATTTGCGGGTTGCTGGCCGGTAGGTAGCCGATAGTAGAGGTGTAATTATACGGGGTATAACCTGCTGCATTTTCTTTTGGTTTTCTGGAAGTTCCGGTTTTTGCCGCAACATTATATTTATCCATTTTTATAACAGAACGTCCGTGATTAATACTTTGGGCCAGAAGCCGCGTAATTGAATGGGCTGTTTGAGGTGAAACAACCTGGACACGTTTAACTTTTAAAGCTTCTTCTTCCGGAGAATATTTTATAACATGCGGGGTAACTTTAACTCCGTCATTTGCAAGAGCTGAAACTGCTGATATCATTTGCATTGCGGTAACAGATGTTCCGTATCCGTATGACATCGTTGCCTGAATTCCCTGATCCCAGATATTCCAATAAGGAAGAAGTCCGGAAGATTCTCCCGGAAGATCAATTCCGGTTTTTGCCCCAAATCCAAATTTCTTCAATGACTCATAAAATTCCTGAGGAGTCATTGTTTTTGCTACATTTATAGAACCTATGTTACTTGAGTGCTCAAACAAATACTCAAGAGAAATATGCCCCGGGTATGGTCTTATATCATAATCGTAATTTTTAATTTCCCAGTTGCCGATAGTTGTTTTCCCGGTATCAAGTACCGTTGAATCTTCATTAATTTTTCCAAGCTCCATTGCACTTGCGACTGTAATTGTTTTGAATGTTGAACCGGGCGGAAATACATCAGTTAATGTCCAGTTTTTAATTTGCTCAGGAGTTGCGTTTTTGTAATTATTTGGGTCATAGTTAGGATAAACAGCATAGGCAAGAATTTCCCCGTTTCTTGGGTTCATAACTATTACTGTTCCTCTCAGTGCTTTTTTCTCCTCGACCATTTTGGCTAATTCTTTTTCGCATACGTGCTGAATTGCCGCATCTATTGTCAGAGTAACATCCTGGCCTTTAGGATTTTGGGCAGTTGCCACCGGGTCGGTTGAAAAGTCATATATTATTTTCCCTTTTTGGGTTTTCTGATATTGAACGGTATTTTCCACGTGTTCAAGTTTATCTTTTGCAGCGTATTCAATGCCGTTTGCAATATCCGCGTCAAAGTTGTAATAACCGAGAACATGCGCGGCCATTGTGCCCTGTGGGTATACTCTGGTATTCTTTTTATCAAGGCTTATTGCGCGCAGATGGAGTTTTGCTACTTGTTTTGCCGTATTTCTGTCAACATCCTTTTTTACTGCTATTATCTGGTCTTGCGAATTTAATTTCTTCAACAATTCTTCTTTTGACATTTTTAATATCGGGGCAAGTTTTTTTGCTATAACTTCAGGAGAAGACTCGTCATTATCATAATCTACACGCCTTGCAAAAATATTATAAAATACGTCATCTGTAGCCAATTTTATTCCGTTACGGTCATATATATCACCGCGAACAGCAAAATTTTGGCTTGCACGTTGTTTTTGGGCCCTGACTTTGTATTTTTTTATATCAATTACCTGGATGAAAAACAAGTGGATAATAAGCGCAGCTGCAAATAATATAAACATGAAATAAAGCCAGCTTACTATATTGTCAAACCTTTTAGTCCTTTTATTCTCGGCTCTTGAGCGTTTAGCTCTTCTTTCTTCCACCTTAATAATCTCCCGTTGTCTGATTTTTATTTTAGCATAATCCGGTTACCCAAGATTAAAATATTAACGAATGTTTACGATTTTTTTTTTACGAATAAAGATTATATAATTATTTATCATGAAAAAATTTTTATTATTATTTACGATAATATTTATGAGCCAGTGTGCTTATGCGCTGAATGTTGTATACCCGAGAAATGCTGAGGTCCAAATAAATTCATCTTCAACATTTTTTGCCGGTTCTGCTGATGCAAAAAAGAAGCTTACTATTAATGGGAAACCCGTGAATGTCCATTCTTCCGGAGGTTTTGCTTTAAGTGTTCCGCTTAATGTCGGGGAAAATACATTTATACTAAAATCAGGAGAGGATACCCTTATCTATAAAATTACCAGGCCGGAACCCAAAAACTTGCAGTCTTATCCCCGGCCGCTTATAGAGTATGATGGTATGAAATATGGAAAGGTTTGCCGTGAAAATTCTCCTTTAAGATCTACTCCGATAAATTCCGGTATAAACAGGATTAGTCATTTACAAAAAGGTATTCCCGTTGTAATTGATGCAGAAAAAAACGGGTTTTACAGAGTTGTTTTGGGTACGAATAAGGATGGCTGGATTTCTGTTGAGGATGTTGATATAACAAACTCTGGTACCTCTCTTGTACAACTTAAGGGGTATGATTATATTGATACTGATGAATTTTTTGTATTTGTTTTTCATCTCTCAAAACCAACAACCTGGGAACTTGTTGAGGGGGAGCCTTTTTTAATAAAACTTTATAACATAGAAGACCAGCCTGATAACACTTATGTAATGGATTTTCCTCTACATCAGGCAGCCGGAGGCAAAAAGCTTATGGGGTATAGTGCAAGGTTTTCCGGTTCTGATTTTATTGTAAAAATAAGAAAGCCAGTTTTGGTTAAAAACAAAAGGCCTTTGCAAAATTTAAAAATTGCTATTGACGCTGGCCATGGCGGGAAAGAAAACGGTACAATCGGGTGTCTTGGAGATCTAGAAAAAGATATTAATCTCAACTTTGCAAAATATCTTGAGTCGGAGCTAAAATCAAGAGGTGCTGAAGTTATTATGATACGAGACAATGATTCTTTTGTTGATTTGGCCAAAAGAGTTGAGCTTGCAAATGACGAAAATGCTGTTTTCTTTATTAGCATTCACGGAAATTCTATTCCTGATTCGCTTGACCCGCTCAAAAACAGCGGTACTGAAATTTATTACTATTATAATCAGTCTAAGCCTCTTGCTGATTGGATTATGAATTCCATGGTTCTTCAGCTTGGAATGAAGAACCGCTGCGTAAGGCAGCAAAGTTTTGCGGTCGTAAGAAATACAAATGCCTTAAGTGTTCTGATAGAAGTCGGGTATTTAATTAATCCGGAAGACAACGCAAGGATGATTGACAAAAATTTTCAAAAAAAGACTGCTAAAGCTATAGCCGACGGTATACAAAATTTTATGTCAAAGTATTAATTTCTTTTATCTGACGGAGGACTGAATTTTAAAATATCATACCCGGCGTTCCTATGAGCCAATTAACAGGAAGATTTAATCATCGACTATTCCCTATTTTCTAATAAAAGAAGTTAAGGTTCAAAACAATGTCTTGTTCAAGTGGTTTTAATTGTTATTTTTTTGCTCTTCCTGCTTAATTATGTCACAAAGTCCTTCAAGACGTTTGTATTCCATTGCATCAATGAGTTCTTCTATCTGTTGAATTTTTCCAAGTGCAAAACCTGTTTCCGCCAGTAGTACGCATTCGTTGCATAATCTGTAACCGCTGTATTCTATGGATCCGGCAAGCGCTTGTTCCTTGCCGCAGCAGTCACATTCAAATGTTTCAAATTCCGAATCAGGGTTATCCTCTATATCGTCAATCCTCATTTGTTCAACAACTTTTTGCATTTCTTCAACAATTTCTTTATTTGTTTTCATAATAAAATCCTTACTTAATTAACCTGGCCATTTCTCTTACAGCCCCGGCCAAACCGGTGAATACCGCTCTTGATATAATACTATGTCCTATATTTAATTCATATAACCCCGGTATTTCATGCATTCTGAGAACATTTTCATAATTTAGCCCGTGTCCTGCATTTACTTTTAGACCTAAACTTTGTGCAAGCCCGGCGGCATTTTTAAGTTTTAGAAACTCTTCTTCTTCCCTATCTGTCCCGAAAGCTTCAGAATAAGTTCCTGTATGCATTTCAATAAATTGAGCTCCGGTTTTTGCTGACGCTTGAACCTGGTCTTCATCCGGATCTATAAACAAGCTTACAATAATCCCGGCATCAAGAATTGGTTTTATAAATGCACTGACCCTCTCAGTCTGTCCGGCAACATCTAGCCCGCCTTCAGTTGTAATTTCCTGCCTTTTTTCAGGTACAAGGCAAATAGAGTGTGGTTTTATTTCCAGTGCAATATTTTGAATGTCCCGGGCCATTGCCATTTCAAGGTTAAGTTTTGTTTTTATTGTTTTAATTAATGTTCTGACATCCTGATCTTTTATGTGTCTGCGATCTTCCCTAAGATGTGTTGTAATAGAAGTTCCGCCGTTTTCCTCGCAAATTTCTGCTGCTTTTATTACATCAGGCTCAACTCCGCCCCTTGCATTTCTTAAAGTCGCTACATGATCTATATTTACACCTAATAACATCTTAATATTTCTCCTTATTTATCTTTAAAAGCGCTGTATATGACGGTAAAATTGTTATATGTCTGTTTTTATCCCGGTCAGAGGCCGCAAGTTCAATTGCTTTCCTGATAGATGGTTCTATTATAATTTTTTCTTGGGGTATTCCTGCATATTTTAGCCTTGCAGCCATATCATTTGCTCTTGTACCTGATGTTATAACAAGTTGTCCTGCATTTTTCAACTGTTCAAAATCGCTGTCCCACAGCCAGGAAATATCACGACCGTCTGCATAATTGTCATTGATGGCTATCACAATATTTGAATCAAGGTCAACAGTTTTTAAAACTTCACTGGCTCCGGTCGGATTTTTGATTAGCTGAATTAATACCTGATGGCCATTTATAATTCTTTTTTCAGTTCTTCCAAAAATTGATTTGTATGAGTCAAGAGATTTTTGAATTACTTCTGCATCTATATGATTTTCAAGTGCAAACGCAATTGCAGCCAAAACATTGTATGCATTGTAAAGCCCTATGAGGTGTGTTGTAAATTCATATACTTTATCCTGATTTTTTACCTGAAGAGTAGAATATTCTAATCCTATTTTCACGTTTGCACTGTAATTGCACTGTGGCCGTTTATAACCGCACGTGCAGCTATAGTGCCCCTGCTGGGCAAAAAATTGTTTAGAATATTTTAAAGGTTTTCCGCATATGCAGTTGAAAACTTCTGTAGGTGCGTTTGATTTCTCGACTGAATGCTCAAATTCAACATTTTCAAACCCGTAATAAATAACGCGTTTTCTTCCCTGGCCAAAGTTTGTGACCAATGGATCATCTGCATTGAGTATAAGCGTTAGCTCGGGATTTTTATCAATGGCTTTTTGGATTAAAGCAGCGGTTGTTGCAAGTTCTCCGTACCGATCAAGCTGATCCCTGAAGAGATTTGTCACAATAAGAAAATCTGAGGGCATATAATCATAGAGTTTATTAAGATAAGCCTCATCCGATTCAATTACAGAATAATCAAACCTTCGAAACGGCCGTAACTCCAGTGCAAAAACATTTGCAACCCCACTCAGCATGTTTGCCCCTTTAACATTATGGATAACAGAATTCCCGTTAGTTTCAAGCATATTTGAAACAAGACCTGATGTTGTTGTTTTTCCGTTAGTACCTGTTACTGTTATGCTTTTGTTTTTAATGTATTCGCGGCAATGGCTCAAAAATTCCGGATAAAATTCCAATACTGTTTTCCCCGCAAATGAGGTTCCTGAGGTGTTAGAAAACAGTTTTATTGCACAGTAGGCTGTTTTTGCTATAATTAAAGAAAGGTAAAATTTTATTTGCTTATACATAAATAGTCCTTTAGACGTATTTTATTATCATGGTAGATTTTTTATAATATAGATTATATTACAAAATTAGAGAAAAGAAAATGTATATATTTATTGCAATAATTTTTATAGCAGAGTTGATAATTGCTGGTTACGTAATTTCGTTAATCTGTCGTGCTGATAAAATTGCCGCTGCTTATAATGAAAAAGTTTTACTGAATAAGCCGGTAATATCAAATGGTGTAACAGCTTTTCGTGAGGGTGTCCGTTCTGTGCAGACTGTTATTTCCGGTACAAAAGCTTGTGTCGCACGTAAAAGAGCAGAATTATGGCGCCGGTTGGTAAATTTAATTGTAATATATATAATATTATTTATTCTGAAAATACGCTTTAAAAAAGCAGCAACTTTGCTTCAGTATCTTGTTTTTATGAAAGAGTGCTGGGATAGCATTCCGGTCTGAAAATACTTGTAAAAAATAAAAAATATGTTATAATATGATTTATAAAATGAAAGGCGAGGTTACTATGTGCAAAAATAAATCATTGGCGTTCAGCCTTGGACTTCTTGCCGGAGTGGTCGGCGGAATTATCGCAGGTGTTCTTTATGCCCCTAAGCCGGGTGAAGAATCAAGACGTCAGTTAAAAGAGGCCGCTTGTGAATTATATGAGAAAAATTCCCCGGCAATACTTGAAGCAAAAAAACAGGCGCTTGAATCTGTTGATTTGGCTAAATATAAGCTGGAAAGGCAATTTAGAAAATTTAATAATATGATAAAATCTAAGAAACTGCAGAAAGCTAAACAGCTTGAAGTCGCAGACGACGATTTTGAATACTAATTAACTGCAAAGGAATATATATATGGATTTTTCACAAGTTGCATTAAATCAGGGTTTAACTTTTCTAGCTTGGGCTACAGGTGTAATTTTACTTGTAGTAGCAGTTTTTCTTATAAAATTGCTTATTGACCTTTCAACTTTGGCTAAAAATGTAAATGAGACGTCAATTATGCTGAATACAGAGTTAAAACCTACTTTGAATGAACTCAATGAGACATTACGGTCAGTAAATACTATCATCAAAAATACAGATAATAATATGGATAGTATTAAATCGGCCGTTGAGCGTACATTCGGAAAAACAAAGGCTATTACCGGAACATTATTTTCAGGTTTGGTAAGCGGATTTAGTACCGCCTGGAGAATGTTTACCAAAAAGTAATAGCCAAAATCGGGAATTAATATTTCCTAAATAACTGTTATCATTACTGAAAAGAAAAGGAGTGAATATTATGTCAGCAGCAAAATTTTTCGCAGGTTTTATAGTAGGTGGAGCTATCGGTGCTATTGCCGGAATACTTTTGGCTCCAAAGTCAGGTGAGGAAACAAGAGCTTTACTTGCAAATTCTGCTAAGGATGTTGCACGTCGTGCCGATGAAACCGTAAAAGAAATCCAATCTAAGGCGGATGATGTTGTAGCGGATATGCAGAAAAAAGGCGACGAAATTCGTGAAAAGCTTCAAAATCTTCTTGATAAAAAGACTGAAGAACCTGCAGCTCAAAACTAAAAAGAATGTCCCGCATTGCGGGACGTTTTTTTTTTAATTATTATATTGAGTCGCTTGGGCTATATTTAACATAAAGATAGTACTTCTTAACAATCTTCCATTTTTATATTTTTATAATATAATAATTACTAACCAAGGGAGGTATTTTTATGTCCAAAAAGTTTGTATCATCGATTTTAGCAGGTACATTAATATTAAACCTGTCAATTCCTATGGCCTGGGCATCGACTGTTACAGCAAAAGAAACTCGTATAAAAAATACCATTACCAAACTAAAAAATTCTTCTCAAGGCCAGCAGGAGCAGGAAAATGCTCAAAGTCCTGTTATTCCTTTGAAACTTGAAAAGGAAATGAAGGCTAATATATCAAAGATTTATGGGCCTGAAAGAATAGATGAAATTTATACCAGAATTCTTCAAATTGCAACGAATGCTAAAAAAAATCGTTCTGCTGAGCTAAAAAAAGAGGATCTGGACAGAACCTCCGACTGGTATAAGGATGAAGTAATTTATATGTTTTATCCTGATCAGTTTGGTGTTGTTCAATCAGGGAAAGCGAATACCTTTAAAGATGATATAAAAATGCTGGATTACCTAAAGGATCTTGGAGTAACTACATTGTATATTCTGCCTTTTGCGGATTCTCCGATGGGCGATTCCGGGTTTGATGTCCGCAACCCTCGCAACGTACGGGCAGATCTTGGCGGTATGACCGAGTTTCAGGAATTTGCAGCTGCGGCCAGACAAAAAGGGTTTAAATTAAAAGCTGATTTAGTGTTAAACCATTTTTCCGATCAGCATCAGTGGTTTCAGGACATTATGAAGGGGGATTTATCAAAATTAAATTATTTTGTTGTTAGAGAATCAATGCCTGATTATACAACTTATAAAGATGAAAAAGTCGGTATGGTTGTTGAGTATAAGGAGGCTGACGGTAAAATTTCCAAAAGGCGGCTTATATTCCCGGAAATTACTGACAATCATTATAGAAAAGTTACAATAAAAGGAAAGGATTATTATTTTTACCATACTTTTTATCCGTTCCAACTTGATATAAATTGGGAAAATCCCGAGGTACTTTATTATTGTTTAGAAACAATTGCCTTTTGGGCTAGTCAGGGTATAGATATTTTCAGAATGGACGCTATTCCTTATTTGATAAAAGAAGCTGGTACAGATGCTGAAAACCTGCCTAAAACACACAGAATAATAAAATTATTGAGTAATTTTGTTCAGGCAGTGTCTCCGAGATCTGTTATTCAGGCTGAGGCATGTCAGCATCCTAATAAAATTTTGCCTTATTTCGGGACTGAAAGAAAAATAAAAACCGAAATAAACGGTGAAGAAAAGGAACTTACAAGAACAGATGAAGTCCAGATTGCATATCACTTCCCGTATATGCCTGCAATATGGGCCTCACTTATTTCTGCGGATAACAGCTACTTTTGGCAAGCGTATAAACAAACCCCGCAAATACCAGAAACAGCATCTTGGGGAATTTTCCTAAGAGTTCATGATGAACTTACGCTTGAGATGGTTAATGAAAAAACAAGAGAACTGGTATATGAAGGGCTTGTACCTAAGGGGGCTTCTTTTAGAAAGGGGTATGGGGTAAGCGGCCGTCTTGCAAGTTTTTTGGATAGTAATCCTGATAGAATCGGTATGGCTTTTTCTATTCTTATGTCTATGCCGGGAGTGCCAATCATATATTATGGCGATGAAATTGGATGTCGGAATAATTATATTAATGCAAATAAGAGTGCCAAAATAAGAGAAAATAAACAAAAGTCAGAAAAAAATCCGAATAAAAAGGTTGAAATGCTTTCATATTTTGACAGCCGGGATATAAATCGCGGCCCAATTCCGGATAAGATTTTTTATAATGCAATGTCTAATAAAGGTGATTATGGAAACAGAGTTTATGAGCGTGTCAGAAAACTTATTGCCGTTAGAAAGCAAAATCCGGTTATGTCGAGAGGTACTTTTGTTGAGCTAAAGACTGAGTCAGAGAAAATTTTTGCATATGTAAGAGAAATTCCGGGTGAACGTATTGTTGT
This sequence comes from Candidatus Gastranaerophilales bacterium, assembly GCA_944325075.1. Lineage (GTDB taxonomy): Bacteria > Cyanobacteriota > Vampirovibrionia > Gastranaerophilales > Gastranaerophilaceae > UBA1221. The sequence continues at coordinate 658 of CALUYU010000005.1, read as the reverse complement.
TATAAATAACTTGTCGGATGATAAAGTCAGAGCAACTGTTAATTTTGTGAATGATGATTTTGGTAAAAAAAGTAAGGATATATACCTGAAAGATCTTTTGACTGATAAAATGGTCAGAGCAAAAGTTCAAAATAAACAGCTGACTGTAAGACTTAATCCGTACGGCGCAATGTGGCTGAAGTTGTAAAAATCTGCAATATTGTATATAATAACACAACAACATAAACTATTGCCTTTGCGTTTTGGACAGTGTCATATTGCAGTGCCAAAGACATTTCATAATAACGCTGCTCTTTCTTAGACGCATAGAAATAGTACTAAAACCAAAGTATGTTGGGGTTTGTCCCTGAGGGACATCCCTATAACGCTCCGCTGTGTGGAGCGCATAGTGAAAAGGTCAATAAATAATTTTTCATGTCATCCTGAACTTACTTTTTTTCTTTAGCAGAAAGAAAAAAGAAAGCACTATGTGTCGTGTGATTTAAAATTCAAAATCAAGACTTGAAAAATTAGAGAAATAATGTATAATAAAAGAAAAAGGAGGTAGATATATGGAAAAGTCAATAATAGTAGGTGATACGGGGGGGGGGGGGTAACGAACCTCAAGGGAGACAAGGGTTTTTGTCAAAAATACCTTTCTTCAAATTTTTCTCCAAAT
>CALUYU010000004.1 GCA_944325075.1 Candidatus Gastranaerophilales bacterium | reverse complement strand
ATTTTTCTCAGTTGGTAGAGCCTTTTTTGAACTACCGTTTCGCCGCTGGCTCCACTGGGGCAACTGAGCTACTTCCGCATAAAATATTTAGTTACATTACTTATTATAGTCCAAACAAAAATTTTTGCAAGATAATAAATTAATTTATTTATAAATAATTATAAAATCCTTTTGATTTGTCACGTTTGGGCAATTTGCTATTGCTAATTCCTAATAAAAATGTTATAATCCTCCTCGGGAAAAGGAGCTTTATTATGACTGAATATACACTAAATTTATCAATAGAAGAGTTAGAAAAAAGAACTCATAAAGATTATCTTATGACAAAAAAATTTTTGAAAGCTGATGCCCCTGAGTATCTTGAATTAGATGAAGGAGACAAACAGGCTTTAAAACATCTGGTTCGGGCGGCAGATATAATTGAAAAAGTTAATATGCAGCTTGATAATGCAGATAATCTTTCCTTTAAAGAATATCTTGAGAAAGAAATTAAAAACGGAAATCGCCAGGCCGAATTAACAAAAATTCTTTTTGATGCTCAGAAGGGCGTAAATGCTATAGATACAATGTCAAATCCTATTTTTCTTGCAAAAGAAGTTCCGGCAAGGGCGGGGAAAGGTGTTTATCCGGCTGATTTGAGCAAAGATGAATTCCACGGAATTCTTATTAAGATGCTTAACGAAGGCAAGACTGATAAGGTCAGAGCAATTCTTACTCAGCGTTCTGTTGTTGAACGTGACGGAGACGAGCTTGTTGGTATTGATTATATTGATAAATTTAAAGATGATTTCGCTAAAATTGCCGATGAATTGGATAAAGCAGCTTCTTATTCCACAAATTCCGATTTTAATGAATACTTAAAACTTCAGTCTGCGGCGCTAAGAAAAGCTGATCCTATGCTTGATGCCTATGCTGATAAAAAATGGGCTTCACTTCAGGATACTCCTTTGGAGTTTACTATTACCAGAGAAAACTATGCTGATGAGATGACCGGAACTGTTATTGAAAATCCTGAATTAAAAAATCTCTTGGAGCAAAATAATATTTCTCCTATCCCTAAAGATTTTCTTGGCGGACGTGTTGGTATTGTTAATAAAAAAGGTACGGAAGCCTTAATGGCAATTAAACAGTATCTTCCTATTCTTGCAAAGAATATGCCGTTTGCCGATGAATATGAACAGAACATTAATCCTGATTCAGATGCTAAACAAACTATGGTTGATGTTGATATGGTTCAGGCGGCCGGAGATGTCGGTGAATACAGAGGAGGAATTACTCTTGCAGAAAATCTTCCTAATGATGACAAATTGTCCCTTACTATCGGCGGCGGCAGGAGAAATGTTTATCACCGCCAAATAAGATTTGTCAGTGATATGAAAAAACTTCAGGAAAGACTTGACGAGATACTTGATAAGGAGCAGCACAAATACTATCTGGATGAGGCGGATCACTGGTTTACGATAGGGCATGAAAACGCTCATTCGCTTGGACCACGGCATGGTAATGAAAAACTTGGTAAATACCGCAATATTATTGAAGAAAATAAGGCGGATATGGGTTCACTGGCTTTTATTGATCTTCTTACCAAACTTGGTATGTATTCTGAAGAGCAGCGGAAACAAATTATTGTTACAACAATTACCGATAATTTTCTTAAATCCAAACCAACCTTTTCTCAGGCTCACAGAGTCCGTACAGTAATGCAGAATAAGTATTTTGCAGAACGCGGCGCTTATGATATTATTGATGGTAAAATTCATGTAAATATTGATAAGGTTGTACCGATTGCAAAAGAAATGCTTGCTGAAATTGTACGGATACAGATTGATGCTGATTTTGATAAAGCAGAAAAATATGTGACGGAGAATTTTATTTGGACTGACAATATGGAATTAATTGCCCGGAAGCTCCAAAAAATTAGCAAAACTCTTAACGGGCGTCTTGAAACAGAGCTTGCTGATAAACTTCTTCAGGAATAATTTTAATTCGCTTAATAATTTCCTTCTCTTTTGTTTGTTTATGGTATAATATACAAACGAGGAGGAAATTATGCTATCAAATATTATATCTTCACATGGAATGATTATTTCCGGCGCTATTTTACTCGTTGCATACATCTTTATTGCAGCGGAAAAAATTCAAAAATCGGTAGTTGCGCTTATAGGCGCATCGCTTACTATGCTCCTTGGTCTGCTGCCTTTTAAAGGGTATGTGGATCCGCAGACGGGAAATTATATTCGATCTGTGTTTGATTATATTGAGTTTGATGTTATTTTTCTCCTTGTAGGTATGATGATTATTGTTCATATTGCAAGCCAAAGCGGAGTGTTTAAATGGATGGCGATAGCACTTTTAAAATTTACTAAAGGGCATCCCAAGCGTGTTCTTTTTGCACTTGCGGCATTTACTGCTTTTGCATCGGCTTTTTTGGATAATGTAACAACTGTAGTTCTTATTATGCCGGTTACGTTTGTTATTGCTAATGAATTTAAAATTGATCCTATACCTTTTTTAATTACTGAAGTCATTGCGTCAAATATAGGTGGAACTGCGACTTTAATAGGTGATCCTCCAAACATTATAATTGGAGCTAAGGCAGGCTTAAGTTTCCTTGATTTTTTACTTGAACTTACTGATATTGTTACTTTAATATTCCTTGTTGTTGTCGGGGTGCTTATTTTTATGTTCAGAAAACAGCTTACTGCAACTCCTGATAAGATGAAACATGTTGCTGAGCTGGATAATTCCAGAACTATCACGGATAAAGGGTTAATGATCCGCTCGATGATAACATTATTCTTTGTAATATTGGGATTTGTAACTCATGATATAACTCATATTTCTGCATATGTATTTGCGGTCGCTGGTGCAAGCTTTTTATTAATTTTTGAAAAACCAAAAGAGATTTATAAAGATGTTGAATGGCTTACGATATTTTTCTTTATAGGTTTATTTATAATAATAGGCGGATTTGAAGCTAACGGTGGAATCAGCTATTTGGCGCAAAAATTAATTGAGTTTACAAATGGAAGTTTAAGCGTAGCAACAATGTTGATTTTGTGGGGCTCTGGAATTTTATCCGGAATTGTTGATAATATTCCTTATACGGCAACAATGGCTCCTTTAATAGCTCAAGTTCAGTCAACTATTCCTTATGCCGGTTCTGGGCATAATCCTATGTGGTGGGCACTGTCTCTTGGGGCTTGCTTGGGCGGAAACCTTACAATTATCGGTGCGGCCGCGAATGTTCTTGTCAGCGAAACCGCTGCTGCTAAAGGTCATCCGATTTCTTTTATGCGTTATTTGAAATATGGGGCGCTTGTAACCTTTATTTCTCTTGCCCTAAGTTCTTTATATTTGTATTTTAAGTATCTTAGGTAATCTAATAGTTACAGAATATTTTTAGTAAAACGGACGAATTGTAAAAATTTCGTCCGTTTTTGTGGTTAAAGAATTGTAACAAAATATGAATAATACGCAAACTTTACGGAATAAAATTTTTATTAATTATATAGGATATTATACAAGAGAGATATGTTAACATATATTAATAATAAAGTTTATATGAGATGTTTTAGCTGCATTGAACTAGAAAAGAGGTGCAGCTATGGGGGTTGATTTTAATTTACAATTTGGAATGAATGTCAGGAAGTATCAGTTTGACAAAAATGGTTCTTCTCTTACTGCATCTTCAAATGCAACTATTCAACAATCTAAATGGGATAGTAGTGTATGGCTCCAAAATAAAACAAATCCGTTTTCTAATTCTGTAAAAACGACCTCAAATCCAAAAGCTTCGACTTCTGAACAACGTCAAGCATTGTGGGATCGGCTTGAGTCCTTATCAAATCAAAAGGCGGAACAGACTTCATCAAGCTCAAATGTTCAGCAGACTTCAGGTGGAGAGTCAAAAAGTACTAAAAGCGGCCTGGGATCCTTAATGAATAGTATTGGCAGTACTTTCTCTGTATTTAGCAAAAAAGACTCAAATAAAGTGGACGGTCAAGAAGCGCTTAATAAGATGGAGCAGGCTTCTAATGCAGAGGACTTAAAACCTGCAGTCGATGAGGCAGTTGCTGAACAGCGGGAAATTCAAAACCAGGAAGTACAATCAGGTCATGATGTTCAGTCAGCAGCTAAGGAATCTGATAATGCACAAAAGACAAAGGCAGAGTCTTCTGAAAATGTTAACCAAAGTAAAGAAACTTTAGAAGCAAATAAAGGAACACAAGAGGAGGCAGCAAATAAAGTTCAATTGGCAAAAGATAACTTAACAAATGCAACGCAGAAAGTCGCCTCTGCAGAGCAAGCATTAAATGCCGCAAAGAGTGCGGCTACAACAGATAATCCTAATACAGCTGCAATTAATAAGGCACAAGCGGATCTGAAAGCTGCCCAGCAAGAGGAGGCACAAGCCAAAAAGGATTTGGAAGCGGCAGAGCAAGAAAAGGCTGAAGCTGACAGCGCTGTTGAACAAAGTGAAACCCAAGTTAAAGAGGCAGAGCAAAATGATTCTGCTGCTGCAGAACAGGTAAAAACGACAGAATCAAAAGAAAAAGCCGCAATCCAAACAAATAAAGAAACTGTTCAGGCAAATAAAGAGTTGACTGCCGGTGTGGAAGAAGGACAGCAAAAACTTGAGCAAATGCAGAGCCAGCAACCGGATTCTCAGGAAGCTGCTATAAGTAATTCTCCTGATATGTCTGACCCGCAGGCTGCCATCGGACAAGGTCAGAATACCGGAGCATTAGAAGAACGTGATGGACAATATTATTGTAATGGCTACCAAGTCTCAGAAGAGCAGTATAATGCCGCGCAGTCTATGGATCAAAATGTTGTTAATGCAGGTTTTTCACCGGGATCAACTACTGATGTTTATGTAAACGGAAGCGATGAACCTAAAACATTTACTGTTCAAGAAGGCAAATATATGGTTGATGGTCAGGAAGTTGACTCAAATACGTTCTTGCAAGAATATAACTCTGCAAAAGCAAATGAAGAAAGCGGTACCGGTGGAGAAATTTCATTGATTAACGATGATTATTCTAAATACAGTTCATCTTCATCTGAAAGTAAGATTTCCGCTAATTATGACACCCCGGTTTCCTCATCAGGAAGTTCTTCAATTGAGAGCAAAAACGGGACAGTAGATGAGGACTTCAAAGCAAAAAATGACAGACTTCAGGAAATGGAACTTGCTTTACTTCGCAGTAAAAGCGGACAGAAAATAAAAAAATAAAAAACGCTAAAACAGATAATTACAGTCCCCAAAATTTGTAAGTATTTACGTTTTAATGGGGAGAAGTTCTTGTCCTCCCTCGCAAACCTACTTTTTTCTTTGGCACAAAGCGAATTTTCGGAAGGGTGAACAAAGATAATGTAGGTTGGGGTTTCTACCCCAACAAAAATAATGAAATTCAAAAATCAACCAGCTGTCATCCTGAACTTGCATCTCCTCTTGTTGCCGACGAAAAGGAGGCTTACAAGGGAGGGTGCTCGCAGAGTATTTCAGGATCTAGCCGCCGACAAAAATGTGCGACAATCTGTACACAAAAATCTAATGTTGTACAAGTATTCCAAACCTACAATAATATTACGTTGAATACTGAAGAGCGCAGCATAATATGGCAGTGCCTCAGGCACCACTGGCCTCGCAAGGTCGCGTTTACCTTGGCAGAAGTTCTAATAACCCTAGGCATAATCGGAGTAGTAGCTGCGATGACGCTGCCGACATTGATGGCTAAATATCGAGAAAATGTAACAATGTCAAAACTAAAAAAGGCTTATACAACTTTGGCGCAGGCGCAGTTAATGTCAATAAGCGAAAATGGCGATGTAGATGGCTGGGATTGGGTTGAGTCAGGTCAGGAATCTAATAATGCAATAGTTTTGGCTTGGTTTAATAAGTATTTTGGCAAGTACTTAAATAAAGCTGAAGTAATCGATAAGAAAAAACTTGATCCCGCAACCCAGGAACTTGTGGATGATGGTATTCTTGTAAGGCTTGCCGATGGATCTATTGTAAAGTTTTATAATTTTGCCGGCGGTGCTTTACACATAGTTTTATACACGAATGAGAAGACATTTTTGGATGGTACCACTGTAGATGGAAAAGATTATTTTATGTTTGCATTTAATATTAACTCTGAAAAAACTAAACGTGTTAATACTTATGGATTTAATGTGAGTGATATAAATGAATTGAAGAATAATTCTTATACCGGTTGTTATGTTGAGAATCCGGGTTCCGGAAATCGGGCGTATTGTGCACGGCTATTACAGGTATACAACTGGACAGTTCCGGATGATTATCCGTGGAAGTTCTAACCCGTACAAGGTTTATCCTTTAAATAAGGGTTGACTTTTTGTAAAAAAACATTAAAATAAAAATGTTACATTAACGAGAGGGTTATTATTATGGCAAATTCTAGCGGAAGTTCCCTATTAGCCGGAATTTATTCAGGGCTAACAAATACATATTCTTATCTTGCCGCTCAGTATCCAAACGGTGTGACTTTGGAAAATATTAATGCGGCTAGAACTGATACCAAAACAGCCGGACTTTTAAACCAAAGTTTTGCATCTTATCTGCAAACAAATTTTTCCAATATAGATAAAGATGGAGATGGCATTATAAGCGCTACAGAGATGACTAATCTTACAAACCAAATGACTTCTCAGGGGTTGACAAAAACTGAATTGACTCAGTTATATGCCTCAGGTGCAAGCGGACTTTCTTCAAGTACAATGGAAAATATTTTAAACCATTTTGATGAAATGGATACAAATCACGATGGCAGAGTTACAAGTGCTGAAATATCTGCTTATACTGTAGATTGTTCAAAACAGAAAAAAGAAGATGAGTTCAGAATGCAGGCAGCATCTAATATGTCAGTATTTTACGGAGATGAAAATTCTTCATCTGCTGATACGTATAGTATTTTAAGTTATAGATATAGTGACAATACTAGTGATTAGTAACTTATTCTTAGTTGGCACAAAGTGCTGAAAAAGGGAAAATTTTATACGGAGTCTTATTGGCTCCGTATTTTTTATTTTATAATCTTTTAACTATATCTAAATTTCTTTTTTATGATATAATTTTATTGTAACTAGGAGAGACGTATGGATCAGGAAACTTATATGAAAATTATGGGCTATGTGCCTACTGTTATTGAGAATTCTTCAAGAGGAGAAAGATCTTTTGATATTTTTTCAAGACTGTTGAGAGAAAGAATTATATTTTTGGGTACTGAAATAGATGATGATGTTGCCAATTCTGTTGTTGCCCAGTTGTTATTACTAGATAGTGAAAATAATGAAAAAGATATTATGTTGTATATAAACAGCCCCGGCGGTGTAATAACTTCCGGTATGGCAATATACGATACAATGAATTTGATAAAATCAGATGTTTGTACGATTTGTCTTGGTGAAGCCGCATCTATGGGGGCGTTTTTACTTTCTGCAGGGGCAAAAGGTAAAAGGATGGCTTTGCCGGGAGCCAGAATAATGATTCATCAGCCTCTTGGCGGAGCAAAAGGTCAGGCTACTGATATTGAAATTGAAGCAAAAGAAATTTTAAGAATGAAAAAAATGCTTATTTCTATTATGGCCGAAAACTCTGGTCAGCCTTATGAGAAAGTAAAGGAAGACTGTGAAAGAGATCATTATCTTTCTGCTTATGAGGCTAAAGAGTACGGTTTAATAGATAAAGTTGTTGAAAAAAGTTCTTTATAAGTATTTTCTTTAGAATAATTTAAACAAGGTTGGGCATAATCTCGTTTTATCAGGTAATGTCTGATCTGTTTCATAGGAGCAGAATAGTGGTAAATTTATCAAGCCTTTTTGATATTGGTAGAAATTTATATGCATTACCGGCTTACAATAGTAATTCCGGTCTGGCTCCTATGCCGTTAAGGTATTTTTTTGAGCTGACATATCGGTGTAATTTGCAGTGCCCGTATTGTTATGTTGGCGCAGACAGGCTAAAGGATGAACTTACTACTGAAGAATGGTTTGACATAATTGATCAAATCCCTTGGTATTCTTTTGTTACGCTTGTTGGCGGTGAGCCGCTTATCAGAAAAGATTTTATAGATATACTTATGAAGACGGCTAAAAAAACATTTGGGAAACTTAATGTTGTTTCAAACGGGGTTTTAATTACTGATGAAATCATTGATGCATTTATAAAAAGTAAAATGATGCTTTTGTCTGTTTCTCTTGACGGTTACGGGAAAAATCATGACAAAAATCGGGCCAAAGATGGTATTTTTGAAAAAATTATGGCTAATTTTGAAAATATGAATAAACGCTCCAAAAGGCCTCTGATCGATATCAAAACTATTGTTCTTGAAAATAATCTTGACGACCTTGTTAAGCTTTATAAAATGTGCGATGAGATGAAGTTTAATTTTTTGTCAATATCTTTTCTCAGAAATAATAACTTAAAACAAAATTCAGTTTTATTTGATAGTTTTGTTCCGGAATTTAATAAAAATTATCCTATAGAAAAATATTTTGATATGGACCATTTTAAAGAGGTTTATCATGAATTGTCAGCGCTGGCCAAACATTCAAAAGTAAAGATAAGATTTTCGCCTAAATTTGAATACAGCAAGGATCCTCTGGCCAAGATTGAAGAATTTTTTAATACTCCTGCGGATCGTCCGGTGAACGAAATCTATGAACCTTGCAGATATCCATATTCAAATATGATGATAACTCCTGCCGGGGATGTTTATCCCTGCCTTTCGCAAAGAATAGGAAATCTGCGGGAAGTTTCTGTAAAAGAAGCGTTTAACTTACCTCATTACCGGTGTTTTAGAAAAAATCTTAAAGCTGCAAAAGTTTTTGGAGCCTGCCAGATGTGTTGTGAACTGTGTGTTAAATAGTTAAATATAGATTGTGCTTTGTGCCTGAGGCACTTCCCTATAACGCATTGCTGTGTTGGATGCATGGAAAAGGTCAATAAAAATTTCCCATGTCATCCTGAACTTACTTTTTCTTTAGCACAAAGAAAAAGTAAGCAAAAAGAAAGCGCTATGAGTCGTGGGATTTTATTTACCCTTTCGGGCCTTAAAACGAATTGTTTTTATTAGAAAGCGGATTTTCGGAAGGGTGAGCAGAGCGAACCCGTAAGGTGTCAGGAAACGTCCAGTTTTCTGACGCCCCGAATAATCCAAGAAGAAAAAAGTAAGCAAAAAAGAAAGCACTATGAGTCGTGAGGCTTAAATTTTAAAAACAAGGCTTGCAAAATTTGAAAAATAGTATATAATAAAAGAAAAAGGAGGTATATATATGGAAAAGCCAAGTATAGTACGGAATACGGGGGGGGGGGGTAACGAACCTCAAGGGAGACAAGGGTTTTTGTCAAAATTATCTTTCTTCAAATTTTTCACCAACTCAAAGTTTTCTGTATCAGATGTAAATAAATATTATGTTGGGGTGAACCCCCAGCCTACATTGAGCTGTGTTGGCCGTATAGAGAAAAGGTTGATAAAAAATTCTCTATGTCATCCTGAACTCGTTTCAGGATCTAGCCACCGGCAAAAATGTTCTGCCATTTGCACACAAAAATCTAATGTTGGGCTGAAAGCCCAACCTACAAAAGCTATTTCTTATGCATCTTGGAAAGCGACGCGTCATGTAAGAGGGGACTTAGTCCCCGCGTTTACGTTGGCGGAGGTTCTAATAACCCTAGGCATAATCGGAGTTGTTGCTGCTATGACGCTACCGACTTTAATGGCAAATTATCAGAAAAAGGTATCGGCAACACGTGCTAAGCAGGCATACTCAATGCTTGCTCAAGCTATTAAGCTTTCTGAAGCTCAAAATGGCGATGCAAAATATTGGAATCAAAGTTTAGTAGAAGATGCGTCATCATCTACTGAGCAAGGAGTTAAAAATACTGAATTATTTTTGCAAAAATATATTTTGCCTTATCTAAACGGAGCAAAGCTATGCGGAGAAGGTTCGAGTGATGATGTTACGTCAAAATGTGGCCCTTCGGCTAGTCAGGCAGGCCAATCTTATCTTTTGCCGAATGGAACTTCTATTTCTTTTGTTCCGGCTGCTTCTCGTTTCTATGTAAGCAATGATTTTATTCTTGCAATTATAGTCGATATAAATGCCGGGAAGCAACCAAATACTTTAGGAAATGATGCTTTTTATTTTTGGCTGACGCCAAATAATGGTTTACTGCCTTATCCGGGAATAAAAAATTTATCAAGGGAAGATATATTACAGGGTGTTAATGTTCCTAGCGTTGATGATGATTCGGGAAATACTATATTGGTTTCCTGCAAAAAGAATGCCTCAGACGATGGAGACAGCTATTACCGTTACGGCTGCACATATTTATTGATGATAGATGGCTGGGAAATCAAGGATGATTATCCATGGTAGTTTTTTATAATACTTTCGGAGCTGTTCTATTTTGGAAAATATAAATATTTCCGGTAATGTTTTATTGAAGAGAAAAGGATAGTATAAATATGTAAATCCTCAACTCTTCTGATTGCTCAGTATTTGCTCCTGCGGTTTTGGCGGGAGCTTTTTTTTTATTGACTTCCGTTTTTTCTTTTAACAGTGTTCTTTTATTGGCTATTGCAAACTTTGGATAAATACGCTATAATATAGACATTATTAAGAGAGAAGAGGGTTTTGTATGAGAGAATTAATTGAGAAAGATCAGAGAGTAACTATTATTCCGGCTGATTTTAAATATGCTAATAAGGGTGTTGTAAAAGAAGTTGCACCTGATGGCTTTACGCTTGAACTGGACTATGACTCTGATGGAATTCTTAGAAATAACTATTGCGAATTTTACACTGATACAAAACATGGCACCCTCTATTTTGAATCTTATGCAAAAGAAATTAATGATAAAACCTTGAAAATAGCAAGCCCTGCAAGACATAAATTTTTGCAGAGAAGAAGATATACACGTGTAAAATATATTTATGATTTGGAGCTTATTTCCGGGGAAAATAAATATAAAGTTTCAACATTAGATATATCCGCCGGCGGTATGAAATTTAAGACTTCTGAAAATATTGATATTGAAGGCCGTTATGCAATAGAACTTCCTTTAAATGAGTCTATGTCTGTAAAGTGTTATTACTGCCCTATAAGAATTGAGCGTGGCGATGACGGACTTTATACTCATTCCGGAAGATTTGAGTATGATACTAACCATGATAAAATGACTCTTATTCAATATTGTACAAAGAGAAGTCTTGAGATTAAAAATAAATAGGATTTTATTTATAAATGGGCCTTTTAAATCTGTTGAGAAAGAATTGTAATAAAACCTTGTTTACAACCCCTTCTCATTCCCAATCTTTGTTTATTTACCATAAATTAAGGAACTTATATAAACTTGATATTTCGGAAACAGAAGTTCACGATCCGCAGGCCGCATTGTTAAATGCAGAAAAGCGTGCAGCTGAAATTTATAAAACAGTGATTACAAAATTTTTAACAAACGGTTCAACAAGCGGTATTTTGGCGTCGGTTATGGCATGTGCTAATCGTGGTGATGAAGTTTTAATATGGAAAAATTCTCATCCTTGCCATAAAAATGCTGTCAGACTAGCAGGCGCAAACCCGGTTTATTATGATATTGAAACAGATCATGATTGGGGTGTTCCTTCAAGAACTTCTCCTGATATGATTGAGAGTTTTTTACGATCACATAATATCAAAGCTGTAATTGTAACTTCTCCCACTTATGAGGGGTATGTTTCAGATATTAAATCTATCAAAGAAATTTGTGGCAAATACGGTGCATACTTAATTGTTGATGAAGCTCACGGAGCACTTTATCCGTTTTCTGACCGGCTCCCGCAAAGTGCTATTAATATAGCGGATTTTACGGTTCAATCTCTGCATAAGACTGCCGGCGGCCTTAACCCTACAGCCCTTCTTCACTGTAATTGTAATTTAGATGTTGAAAAATCTTTGTCACTTATTTCAACAACCTCCCCTTCTTATCCTCTGCTTGCATCAATAGAGGCAAATATAAATTATCTAAATTCACAAAGGGGGCGTAAAGCTTTAAATATTCTTATTGACAACATAAGCGATCTGAAAAACCGATGCTCTAAAATTGAATTCGGCGGCGATGATATAACTAAAATTCTTATTAAGGTAAAAGGTTTGTCGGGCTATGCTCTTTCGGATATACTTTTTGATAAGTATAAAATAGAAGACGAAAAAACAAATGAAATTTCAACTATGTTACTTTGCGGACTGGGTACTTCAAGGGCAAAACTGTATCGTTTAGAAAAAGCTTTATTACATATTGTTAAGAATTGTTAAATTACTTATTTCCTTAAAATATCCTATTTACAAGTATTTTAGCCTTATTCCCAAATTTTATTATTAATTTGGGGCAATTTTGCAACTCAAAATTTATTTATATAAGTATAGGGTTAAATAAAATTTTCAACGGGGAAAAGAAAGGGGAAATTATGGGATTAACAGTATCTGGTGTTACAACAACCGGTTCAACGGCCCGGCCTCCGAAATTTATGGCTCAAATGGATATTTCAACTGTTGACGAGGCTAATGCCAAAAGAATCGGAGAATTTTTAAAAGACAAAAAATTACAGGAAGCAAGAAAAAACGAATTGGCAAATTATTTGTTGACCTATAAAAACAAAGACGGTTCAGCATATTTTACTGCTGAGGAGGCATATGAACTTGCTGACAAACAGCTTGATAATGAAAAAGCTCAGGCAAGAGCTAAAATAACAGTACCTTTTATTGATAAGGAAGCTTATGAAGCAGCTGTTAAACGTGCTAAAGAAGAAGGCCGAGAGGATGCTTATGAATTTACGCTTATTACAAATAAAAAGGTTCTGGCAATGATTAACGGAGATAATATTACTGATCCGGCTGCCAAAGAAGTAAATTATAAAAAATATTTTTTAACAAATGATAAAGGTGAACTAATAAAAGATTCCAATGGTAATTATATTTTTGATCCGGACAAGTACAAAGCAGAAATGGTTAAAGATACCGGAACAGATTATAAATTGCAATTATCAGAACGTGAAGATGCAGCATTCAAGCGCGGGCTTTCAAAGAATGCCGAAAAAGATGCAATAAAAGCTACAGGTATGGATGTAAGACGCGACAATACAGGTTTGTATAAATCCTTGGCAGGTGTTGCTGCACTGGCGGCAATTATTTTTGGGGCAGCTGAAGCCACTGCCGCAGCTGACGCCGTTGCAGGTTCTGCTGTTGCCCATGCAAGTTCGCATGCTGTAACCCATGGAGCACAAATCGCCGGCGCTGCAGCTGGTTTATTAGGTGTAGCTTTTATAAAAGATAAAGACGGAAAAATTAATAAACGTCAAATAGCTGCTGATTTATTCAATTCAACTCCGAAAGAGCCGGAGATGCCTGACTTAGAAATTTCAAAACTAAGCGTTCCGGGTAGTTTAGCCCCTGAGTTGAAAATGGTAAAAGACGAACCTTGCTACACATTAGAAAAAGGTGCTAGTGTTAAAACTATAAAATACGGCGGTTACTGGCATTACGCAAATTTGTATAATGACTGTACAACTGGTAAGCAGTTAACCCCGGCGCAGATAAAAGAATTAACCCAATTATTAAAACCGGGGCACGACGGAGCATCTATTCAAAAAGGTGATTCTTATAAAGAAAAAGTTTTACAGCGTGAAATTACACTGAGTGACGGAACGAAAGTTTGTCTTGCCGATGAAGATACTATAAATGCAAGAATTGCCGAAATGGAAAAGACAACTTCTGCGGATCCTGAGAAGAAAGCAAGATTAAGACTTATTGACCAAAATGTTACGGTAAGAGACTGTGATACCGGTGAATATGTTGGTTCTGCAAAGGATGAACAATCAGCCCACGTTATCGGCCGTACTTACCAAATTAATAACACAAGAGTAAGATTAATTCCTAAAGATTAATAATTAAAAACTTAAAATGAAAAAGCCTCTCAAAAGAGAGGCTTTTTCTATGAAACAAATTCTATAAGTTTGCTTATATCCTTTTTCCAGCATCCATTCCAGTTCCTTATTATTGCATCTGCCGGAGTAATGCCTTCCAGTGTGTATTTTTTTATTGCATCAAGATAAACTTCATCTCCGCAATTCTGCTCTATTAAGGATTTTTCGGCAATATACAAAATTTCTTTTGCATAATCTTTTACAAAATGTTTTTTTAATTTTGCATAAAGTGCTGATTTTGGAACATTATATCTAAGTTCCGAAAAATCACTATACTTGGTATTAGCAAAAAGTTCTTCTATTTCGTCCATAGCAGTGGCATTGTATAAAATTCCTTTATATATAGCAAGAATAGCAAAAGGAATATCAGATCCGCCGCAGTCATGATTTCTGATTTCTAGGAAATTTCTCAGGCGGACTTCAGGAAAACAAAGGTTTGCCTGAAGCAGATAATCATCCATTTCTGCCTCATATCCTTTAAAACCGCTTAGCATGAGTTCTTTAAAGTTGATTTTCCCGTTTATTTTTACAGGTTCGTTATCACGATTAATAAAGATAACCGGAATTTCCATCACATAATTAATGTAATCGTCAAAAGTATAATCATTTTGTAATTTGTTACAAAATCCGCATCGGTCATTATCTGTATTAAGCCAGCTTAGGGCTCTAAAGGACTTATATCCGGTTTCAACTCCGCCGCGTATTGGCGAATTAGCAAACATTGCGGTCATAAAAGGTGAAAGCATATTTGCTACTTTGAATTTTCTCATAGCATCTTCTTCACTTGAAAAGTCAAATGTTGCCTGAATTCCTGCGGTTTCTCTCATCATAACGTCTGATAATATTCCCCATAGATACTTGGCCATAATTTCATAACGTTTTTTAGGTATCAGTCCGATATTTTTATGTGTTGAAAGAGGTGATACTCCATAGTTTAGAAGCGTAATTCCCATCTTATTGAGAATTGGTTTCATTGCATTGTTTAGATATTCCACCCGTTTTTTTAAATCTGAGATATTTTTTTGAGGTTCAATACTTAATTCAATTTGGCAGCCAGGTTCTAAAGTTATTGTGTCATGCCCTTGTTTTAATCCTATAATATTGTAATCATCGGTTATGTAATCCCAGTTTTCATATTTTGCAAATGTTCTGAGAAAATTACAAACACCATTTTCCGAGTAGTAGTCTACCGCGGTATATTTCCCGTTTTTTATTGGTAGCCGCTCATATTCCAATCCGATTTTGAAATCTGACTTCTGTTTGCAGCCGCAAGTATAGATTTCGTGTATATCCTGAAATTCTAGGCATTGTTTAAGTTTAGTTGTATTCAAGAGCACCTCCGCGTAATAATTATAACACCAATTAAAATATCAGAAAAGATTTTTATATAACATTAGCCTGGTTGTGGTATTATAATAGGTAAGATGAACTACTTAGAACGAGCAAAATATTTTAGAACTAAAAAACGACTTGGTCAGAATTTTCTAATTAATGGCGAAGTTATTCGGAATATTCTTGATTATGCGGATATTCAGCCTGGGGATACTGTTATTGAAATTGGGCCCGGTGTCGGATTTGTAACAGAGCAGCTTGTAAAGCGCGCAAAGAAAGTTATTGCCGTTGAGCTTGATGAAGAGGCTGTTAATGAACTTAAAAAGCTTAAGGCTGATAATCTTCAAATAATTCATAGAGATATTTTAAAAACGGATTTGTCTGATTTATGTGAAGAAAAGGTTAAAGTTGTTGCAAATATTCCATATTATATTACAAGTCCTATTATTGCCCACCTTTTGGGAGAAATTGATGATCTCAACAATAAAAACCGGAGTAAGATTACTGATATATTGTTAATGGTTCAGGAGGAAGTTGCAAGACGTATGGCTGCAAATGAAAATTCTCCGGCAAAACAATATGGTCTTTTGACTGTTTTATCACAATTTTGGGCGGAAGTGGAAATAAAAGAATTTGTAGGACGCAGGTCTTTTTTCCCGGCTCCAAAGGTAAATTCGGCTTTAGTTTATTTAAAGGTAAGAGAAAAGCCTCTGCTTGAGTTATCAGATTATGGACATTTTAAAAGAACTATTAAATCGGCTTTTTCCCAAAGAAGAAAGAATATTAAAAATTGTCTTTTAAACGGCGGTTTTTCTAAAGAAAGTATTGCGAAAGCCCTTACTGTACTTGGTTTGGATGAAAATATCCGCGGGGAAAAATTGTCTCTTGAAATATTCGGGAAGTTATCGGAGGAGCTGAAAAATGCAGGAGATTAAAGTTCAGTGTCCTGCTAAAATAAATTATACTCTTAAAATTACCGGAAAAAGGCCGGACGGATTTCATAATATTGAGAGTATTATGCAGGCTGTAAGTTTGTTTGATTACCTTACAATTTCTGTTGAATATTTTAATGATAATCTTGTTGAGCTTTCAGGATCCAGCAGCGAAATCCCTTATAACGAAAAAAATCTTGTGTATAAAGCGTCCAAACTTTTTCTTGATAGTCTTGATTCTGATAAAAGTTATAAAATTTCCGTATATATTGAAAAGAATATTCCGGTTTCGGCAGGGCTTGCAGGTGGAAGTACAAATGCAGCAGGCATGCTTTTCGGATTGAATAAATTATTGAATGAACCATTTTCACATACAGAACTTCACCAATTGGCGGCACAATTAGGCTCTGATTTAAATTTTTGTCTTGAAGGTGGTTGTAAAATGGCTTCCGGGCGTGGTGAGATTTTACAAAATATGCCGTTTGAAGAAAATTTAATTTCACTTATTAAGCCTCTTGATTTAGGCATTAGCGCAAAGGAGGCTTATACAAAATTTTCTCAAAAATTATCTGAGGGTTTCCTTGGAAGAGAAAGTTTTGTTAACGATTTGGAATGGGCCGTTATTGATGATTACAAGCCGCTCCAATTAATAAAATCTATGTATCCTGAGTCTGTTATGTCCGGATCTGGTTCAACGTATTATATAGTTGCAAAAGATTTTAAACCTCTGGAAGGTTTTTGGATTTGTAATAATTTAAAAACTATTCCATACGGGGTAAAGGTTCTGCGAATATTTCAATAAGTTGATATCACAATGGAAGCCAATGTCTTTTATACACAAAAAAGCGAACGTGCACGAATGGAATGAGCTCCCATTCGCCAATAGTTAAAGTAAGCAAAAAGTAGGTTGGGCTTTCAGCCCAACATTAAAATGTTGTTGGGGGGGAGGACAGATCAAGAAACCCCAACCTACAGAAAATTTCAACGCGCAACGCAGGGTTGCATTCACCCTGGCAGAGGTTCTTATAACCCTAGGCATAATCGGTGTTGTTGCCGCTATGACGCTGCCAACCCTGATTGCAAATTACCAGAAGCAGGAAACAATCTCAAAATTACAGAAGGTTTATACAATATTAAATCAGGCGTTAAAACTTTCAGAAGTAGATAATGGCGAGTTTGAGTATTGGGATGTAGACCATAGTGATCCTGAGGCGTATTTTGAGAAATATTGGAAACCTTATTTGAAAATAGCAAAGATGTGTAATACCTATCAAGAATGCGGATATACAGCAATAGATCCTTTAACATTCGCAAATGGAAATCATAGCACTACTTCTATCGTAAATCATATGCGTACGACATTTTATCTCCCGGATGGGGTTTTACTTGCAATTTCATTACAGTCTGGAGGTGGAACTTCAGAGGATGGTTCTCCTATTCCTGTTTCTGATAATTTAGGAATTTTTATTGACCTCAACGGTGCAAACAGACCTAATCAATATGGAAAAGATTTTTTTGTAGCAACACTAACTAAAAAAGGTGTTCTTCCTTCAGGATATAACTTATCTTATGATGAAGTTGCTGAAAATTGTTCTAAAACCGGCTCCGGCAGCCATTGTATGTCAAAACTTATCCGTGACGGCTGGAAGATTAAAGACGATTATCCTTGGTAAGACTAAATTTGCTGATAACTTCTGTTTACGCAATTTTAAATAATCAATAATCTAAAAACCAGGATGTTTGTTATATTAAACATCCCGGTTTCCTATTATAAAATTATTGTCGTAAATATAAAATTTTTACAAACTGTTCCTAATTATATGACTAAAATGATTTATGCACTTTAGGATTATTCCCTTCAAGAATGTCCAATCCGACAAGTTTTCCAGATTTATCATACTGGTATTCCCGTTTAATTGTGTTTGTGTGAGATAAATCAGTGATAACTTGTTCTTTTATTTTTCCTTTACGGTTGTAACTTGTAAGTACAGAAATCGGTTCTTTGGATAAATCGTTATTTTCTATTGTTGCGATATTTTGTTTTGGCCCAAAAATACTGTATTTTCTTTTCATTTTGGTACGTGAATATGATTTATAAAGTCCGTCAACTTCATTGAAATCTGCATCAAGCACATCGAAACCTTTAAATGTTTTGTATTCAAGAGCTTTATCGCTGCCTCCGAATTTTGTGAAGATTGTTCTTGATTCCGGAGCTCCTGTTTGTTTATTAAATGTAATAATTTCTTTGTGCCCCTGGCTTGTAATTCTTTCTGCTTTAATATTTCCATTTTTAAGTTTACTGAACGAGAATGCTTCATCTCCAGTGCGGGACATATAGTCTGAAAGTTTTGTGTTAATTCTTTCAAAAAGTTTTTTGTTTGATATTCCTCCACCCATCAGTCTTTTTATAGTACCTCCCAGCCAGCCTTTTCTGCCGGCAAGAACAACGCCTGCAAGTCCAACAAGAGTAATTAGAATTGGTGCGGTTTTTGAATGTTTTTTATATGAATTACTATCAGCCGGCTGCGTCACTTGAGTCGTTGAGGGCTGAGACATAATTTCTTCAACACTTGGGGCTTGGGTTGTTTTGGTTTGAGGATTCGTAAGTAAACTTGAACCAAATGATGGAATTCCTATCATTTTTTACCTTTCTAAAAATTCTGCACACATGTTTTATTCTACATTTATTATAAAAATAAAACACAAAATTAATTGCTATATATATTTAATTTGAAAACTAACATGTTACAAAACTTAAAATTTTTATGGGCTTAGAACATAGGCATGATTTGCTGCTGCATGATATCATTCCCGTCATAAAATTTTGGAAATGTTTCATAATTCATAGGCACGTTTTCTGTATCTGCTTGTTCTTTAGGATATGAAGGGTTATCACCTAATTTTTTGATGATCTTTTTTTCAGGTTTTACATCAGAAGTATCGAGTTCTACAGCGCTTGTGTCATCGTCGTCACTTTGTGCTTTTTCTGAATCTTTTTTGAATTTAAAATTCATATTCGTTGGCAATTCATAGTGAAATCTGGCATCATTTGGTTTTGTAAAGTATTTGACTGATTGAACTTCCGGAACTTCTGTTTCTGCCATAACTGCAGTTGAACCGATTACACCTATAACTGCCAATATAAAAAATCTTTTCATATGAATCATACCCCTTATCAATAATCCTTCTGTATTAATAGTAGCATATTAATTTCTTTGTGTCAAAATAAAGCTTTTTTAATATTTCGTAATTATCATCTGTTTAGATGTTATAAATTTAAAAAAAAAGTTGTATACTATAATAGAAAATATAATTTCAATTTACAAAGATGAAAGAGGTTTAAATTTATGGAAAAGCAGTATGTTCCTTTTGTTCCGCAGGATTCACTTATACCTATACTCGTTGTTGCCGCTATACTTATTATTATTTATATTATTTATATCGGAGTTATTCAGAAAAAGAATAACGTTAAAGAGGCTTTTGCCAGTATTGATGTACAGCTGAAAAAACGTTATGACCTCATTCCAAATATTTTGTTTATAGCAAACAAATTTATGAGCCATGAAAAAGAATTATTAACCGGAATAACACAGTTGCGAGCTCAAGCTGCCAAGCTACCGCCTGATATTACTAATGCTCAGGAAAAAATTGATCTTGATAACAAAATAAGCGGGATGATGGGACAGTTAATGGTATCTGTTGAAAATTATCCGCAGCTTAAGTCTGATCAAACCATGATCCAGGCTATGCAAACCTATAATGAACAGGAAGAACATATTGCTGCTGCCAGAAGATTTTATAATTCTGCAGTTAAAGAGTTAAATAATGCGGTTGAAATATTTCCGAGTTCACTTGTTGCTATGCTTTTAAATATTAAACAGGCACCATTCTTTGAAGCGAGCGAACAGGAGCGTCAAAGAATTGATGCAAGTCAGTATTTTTCATAAATCTTTCAATAGATTTTTTTTTTGAATATGAAATATTCGGGAGTTCAGCGTTTTTTCTGTTGAACTCTTTTCTTTTGCTATATCAAAAAATATTTTGGGGAATGAAAAAATTCCAAATATAGGCCCGGTTATGATTTTTGTTCTTTTTGATAAGCCCAGGCCGAATGGTTGTGAATACTTTCAAATGCCTCACATTCAATCTCAAATTCTTTGACTATGTTGTTTTCTCTCAATTTAACAACAACATCTCTAAGAACATCTTCTACAAATTTTGGGTTATCCCATGCTTTTTCTGTTACAAATTTTTCATCTTCTCTTTTCAAAAGCGGATACACAGGGCAAGATGCGCAGTTTTCAACAAGAGTAATAAGATCTTCCAACCAGATATGCTGATCCTCATCATAAGAAACTTTTACTGTAACAAATGCCCTTTGGTTGTGCGCCCCGTTTTCCGAAATCTCTTTTGAACACGGACAAAGTGTTGTTACCGGCACTTGTACCCCCAGGATAAATTTATATATCCCATCATAAATCCGTCCCTCAAAAGTACAGTCATAGCTCATTTGCGCAGGAAGTTTTGTTACCGGCGCTTTTTTCTCTATAAAGTATTTAAAGTTAAATTCCAGTTCGCCACTTTGCGCATTGAGGTTTTCTATAATCTTTTCTAAACACCCTTTTATATCCACTCCAAGTAAGTTTTTGGTCTGCCATTCATTCAATACTTCTACAAATCTTGACATGTGTGTTCCCTTATAATTCCGTGGAAGAGACACACTTACTCTGGCGTTTGCGCTTACCACCTGATTTGAATTGTTTTTCCTCTGTATTATTAGTGGTAATTCTAAATTTTTTATTCCTACTTTTTGGATATCTACATTTCTGGTATCTTGCAAATTCTGGATATCTTTCATTTTTATCCTTTTTTGTTAAGATTTATTACAAAATTGCTTTAAAACTAGCAATTTTTTAACACGACTTTACTTTATATAAATATAAAGCTCTCTCTTCTTATTTAAACGGATAGGCCTTGAAAAATTCAAGGTCTTTTTTTTTATTATTTTTTACAAGTTGCAGCGTCGTCAAGTTTTGATCTTATGTTCAGGTAACGGTCAAGCTCAACACGAAGTTTCTTTAAATCCATATATATAGCATTGTTTAGCAGAACTCTGTTATCATATTTGGGATCAATTATGTATAGTGTAGGAAATCCGGTTAGAGATACATCCTCAACAAGTTTTTTGTTATTTTCGTCTTCTGCATTAAGCATTACAATACTATATTTTGACTTATATAATGATTCAACTGTCTTGAATTTAGGCATAAATCTGAGGCAATATCCGCACCAGTCAACATAAAATAGCGCTAAAACCGGTTTTTCTTCATTTGCATTCAGCGCCTCATCGTATGTAACACCTATTTTGTAATCAGAAGGAACATGTTTTTTATTCATAACACCGCTGTTTACTGCAAATGTTACAGCAGAAGTCAATAGTACTACTAAAAATACACCTAATCCTATAATAATTTTTTTCTTCATTTTTGTATTCTCCTCACCACTATTCTAGCACAAATAACCCTGCCAGCAAGTTATTGTTCTTTATATGACTTTTGTTTTTTGTGTTTTCTTAATAAATCTTAATACAACACTTGAAAAAGTATATACTATAGTATATACTAAGTATATAATGTGTTGTTATTCGTGTTACATTTTATAATCTTATTCTGCTGAGAATGAGAAGGGAGTTTAAAATTATGAGTAAAAATACCCCGGTAAAAATGAAAAGAACTTCATCAAAATCAGATCCGGCAAAGTATGAAGTTCTTCAGGCATCGAATGATTCTATGCTTAAAGAGTATGTAAGAGAGCTTGCGAATTATCCCCAATTAAGTTCTGCTGAGGAAAGAGAGCTTGCCAAACTTGCAAGTCTTGGAGATCACGAGGCTAAGAAAAAATTAATCCAATCAAATTTGAAATTGGTTGTATGTATTGCAAAGAAAGCAATTCATGTTTCCGGTATTCCGGTTTTTGACCTTATTCAGGAAGGCAACTTAGGTTTAATGATTGCGGCTGAGAAGTTTAACTATAAACTTGGCTATAAATTTGCAACATACGCCAGCTGGTGGATTAAACAGTCTATGTTCAAGGCGATTTCCGAGCAGTCTCATTGCATGAAAATACCGGTTTATATTCAGGAGACACTTTCGAGATTTTCTAAAATAAAATCTCAAATGGAAAAAGAGTATAATTGCCAGGTAAAAAATAATGATGTCGCTAAACGTATGAATATTGCGCCGGATAAGATTGAGACTTTTCTTTCTGCATATACAAAAACTATATCAATAGAAAGCGGTCTTGAAAGAGAAAACGGTAAAGAGCTTAATCTTGCTGATGTTTTAGCCGATGAAAGCCCGTCTATATTTGACAATATTGAATATAAAAATCTTCAAAGTGATATTGAGATGGTTATTTCCACTTTAAAAGAAAGAGAGCAGGAAGTTGTAAGAATGCGATATGGCCTTGGAAATTCAACCAGAAGAACACTTGAAGAGATTGGAAATATCTATGGTGTTACAAAAGAATGTATAAGACAAACTGAGCTTAGAGCTTTGAAAAAAATTAAAAATTCTGCATTCGGTCAGGAGATTCTCTCCGGCTATATCGGGTAAGTATAGCTGTATTATGATTCCTCGTATTGTTTATTTTGTTGTTTCAGGAAAAGGTTTTTGCGGGCGGAGATTTATCTCCGCCCGCTGCATTTATTAAAAAGATGTTATAAGCTGTTTTAACAGAAACTGATTTAACTTTGATATTTATCCTTTATCGGGTGGTTTACAAACTCTAAAAAATAATTAAAATGAAAATATGAATGTATCAAAATTTTTATCTTTAATACTTGTTTTCTTAATTAGTTTTGCAAATCCGGTATTTGCCGAGGGAGATTTGTGGGATAATTACGGTGACCAAAATTTTTATGGAACAGAAGGTGCTGTATCCGATGAGGATTTTGACAAGGCAATAGAAAGCAAAAAGGGCGGCAAAAAACCTAAAAAAATGAAGGGTGAGAGTATTCAGCAAAGTAATGAGACAGATGCTATTAATCAAATCCCTAAAGAATTGCCTGTAATATGTTTGTCTGTTCCGGTAAAAATAGGTGATGATGCGGTTTTACCAATCGGACATTACCAGGTGGCAAGTGAAAAACGAGGGGATAAAATTTATTTGAAGCTATATCAGGGATATGACCTTATGGCCGAATTTGAAGCTGTCGAAACTCTGGATGATTTTGAGCAGCCGGAAGTTCATTTTGTTGACCTGATTATGGGTAAAGATAATAAGCTTAAAATTATATATGGTTCAATAGACTATAATGCCTATGTAAATCTTGATCCTGCTCAGGATACTGATAGGAATTAACATTTAGAATTACTTGCTGCTTTGTTTTATTTGTTGTAAGCTTTTTTTATGGAAACAGAGTTGAAACAATTACTGAATAATTTATCCCCAAGAATTAAAAGTATAAAGGAGTGTCTTTGACTTTGACGGTTTAAATATCAGGCTTGAGGCGCTTGAGACGGAAATGCAGTCTCCGGATATATGGCAGGACTCTGAAAAAGTTTCAAAGATTGGGGCAGAGATTAAGGAAATTAAAGAAAACATTTCATTATGCAATAATTGGCAGTCTTTGCTTGATGACGCGGCTGTTGCTTTGGAAATAAAGGATGAGGATTTGATTAAGGAAAGTTTTTCGGCCCTCATTAATATGGAAAAAGAGGTTGAAAGTTTTGAGGTCCGGCTTATGTTGAGCGGAGAGTACGATGAGGCTGATGCAATTCTTACTATAAATGCCGGAGCCGGTGGAACTGATGCTCAGGATTGGGCTGCGTTACTTTTGCGTATGTATATGAGATGGGCAGAAGGCCATGGATGGAAAGTTGATCTGATGGACAAGCTTGACGGAGATGAGGCCGGAATAAAGTCTGCTACAATTAAAATTTCGGGAAAATTTGCTTTTGGTTATGCAAAAGCGGAAAGAGGCGTTCACCGGCTTGTAAGAATTTCTCCTTTCAACGCAAACGGAAAACGCCAGACAAGTTTTGCATCAGTGGAAGTATCTCCTATTATAGAGGATTTTGAGAAAACTATAGTTATACCGCCGGAGGATTTGGAAGTTGAAACAATGAGATCCGGAGGAGCAGGCGGGCAGAATGTTAATAAGGTTGAAACTGCAGTCCGGATTTTACACAAACCTACCGGGATAGTTGTCAAATGTCAGCAGGAACGGTCTCAGTTGCAGAATAAAGAAAATGCAATGCAGATTTTAGCCTCAAAACTTCTGGCAATCCGCCAGGCCGAGCATGAAAAGAAGCTTGCTGAACTTAAAGGTGAGGCGGTTGATATAAATTTTGGTTCGCAAATCCGTTCTTATGTTTTCCATCCTTATAAAATGGTAAAAGACCACCGCACAAATTTTGAAACCGGCAATGTTGAAGCTGTTATGGACGGTGACTTGGACGGATTTATTGAGGCATACTTAAAGTCTCAGGTGTAAGTCTTATATTCTATGTTTAAATTTATCAGGTATTTACTGATATAATAAAAAGCAGTGAAGATTTTCACTGCTTTTTTGTTTTGTTAATGTTGATTTAACTATATAGCAAGTGAAGTTGCTTCTATTTCTAAATCAACAGGAGTTTCGTCAACCACTTCAACTTTAACTGCATTAACTTCTTTTGCCTGAACAAGTTCCGGAGTTGGAGCCGGTTTTGGCAGCTGGTTAGCAATTTGTGTCTGTGGTTTCTTAGCAGCTGCAGAGGCTGCTTTTGCCTTGATAATAGCAGGATCAGGGTTCGCCTTATAGTAATGGTAATCCTTCATAATCTTGCTAACAAAACGTTTTGTTTCAGCGTAAGGTGGAACTGCATTATACCTTTTTACATTTCCAGGCCCCGCATTATAAGCTGCAAGAGCTAACTCTACAGAACCAAACATCTTATACATGGATTTGTAATACATAATCCCGCCTTTGATGTTGTCATTCAGGGAATAAGGGTTAAGTCCCATTCTTTTTGCTGTTGAAGGCATTAATTGAAATACTCCTACCGCACCATGATTGCTTCGTGCATTGTGATTAAAGCCTGATTCTGTTCTTGCGATACTTAATGCGATTGCAGGGTCAACCCCCATTTCAATAGCGTGTTTCGCAATTGTTGCTTTTATCGTATTGATATCCGCTGCCTGAGCCGGCGCAAAGCACAACAACACTAACACAATAGTGAAAAGTAATAGTTTTCTCAAAATGTAATCCTCTGGTTGTAAATTGAAAATCCCCAAGAGCAATTGCGCTATCTCTTTGTGTCAAGTTTTAACTCTTAAGAATGAATTTGTACCTTTATCATAATACAAAAATTTTAAATTTCAACCCTTAATTTATAAAAACATTTAGGTATACCTCTAAAACCATTGTCAGACAAGGGGTTTTAATTGTAAACCAGTTTATATTTTTAGTGTGTTTATAACAATAATTTTATTTATTTTGACAGGTATTTAAAATTATTATATTGTTACATTTGTTTACAGGATTAACTAGCAAAAAAAGTGTTTTTAGGTTTTGATATATATTATGGATTTAAGAATAACATGCCCGCTTGGATCAGGGAAAAACTATGTACCGGTTCGTCAATATATCAATAAAGTTTCGTATTTGAACCGTTCAAAAAGTATAGATAATACAAAGTTTTATGATTTTGGAGATCGGAAGTTATTTATAAATAGAAAAAATTCTGTTTTTATAAATAAGCCCTCCGGCTTGTCATTTACCGGGTATTATGGAGATCCTCAGCCTTTAAAAAAGTTATTTTGGATATGTACCGGAAAAAATGATGTTTATGAAGATAATTGGACAAAAGATCATATATATTCAACAGGTTATAGAAAATGGGTTAACGCCCCTCCTAATGAACTTTTAACAAGAACTCCGGAACAAGTTATACAGTCTGTTTGTACAATTACAAAACCAGATTTGCAATATCCGGGTATTCCGCCTTATATACCATCACCTGATTATGGTGATAAGTGGGGGCGTTTTGCTAATTATATAGAAATTAATCCAAGACTTGTTGCAAAGTATGACGGAGACAGAATTTCGGAAGGATTGTTTGGGGTTATGAAAATTCTGCCTGCAATACCTCCGTCCGGCGGAAAATGTGCTAATTGTATTGTTCTCTCACAGTTGTATCCGTCTATTTCTAATGACGGCTCAATTTATGACGGTTCATTATATTGTGCTAATCTTCATTCCGGTATTAGTAAAAATCTTACTTCTGACGGGCTGTTTGGAAAAATGGGAGCCGATGAGCAGGTAAAAGCATTTAATGATCTTGCGCATATGCTTGGTTTTAAAACGGGGTTCAGAATGCCATTATCAGCAGGACAACTGCGCGTTAAAGGGCACGAGTTTAATTGGTATGATCATGAAAAAGCATTTATTGATGCTTGTGTTTGGGCCGTTGAATTGGGTTTTGATTCTATATATTTTGACAGCGGTAAGCATATTATTGACCGTGACGGGTATAGCGGTGTAGGCGATTTACCTAATCATCAGCAAATGGCATATATGCTAAATCAGATAAGACTTCAAACCGGCAGATGTGACTTGGCTTTTGTCGGAGAAAAGTGTAATGATGATTATAGATACAAAGAACTGGGGCTTACTGCCGGTACTGACTGGGGAAAAGCAGATAATATTTTCAGTGTTAAGCATGAAGCACAAAAACAAGCGTATAACAGAGAGTATGCTGCCGGCCCGGAGGTGTCAAATGATAACGACTGCGGCCAACTGCGTTTTGAAGAAAGGCTTAACAGGTTGAATTCATGTTTGTGGGGTTTTGATGACAAATATAATAAATTGCCTTCTTATATGCAAATTCATGATATATTCCCACTCTCGCCTTATACAAACACTCATGATAGTATGATGTATGTCAAAAAAATGAACGGGTCTGATGCCTGGACTGATTGTGAACGCCATTGGGCAGGAGTTTTTAATACATCTTCAGAGGCAAGACAATATACAAATAACGTTTACCATATATTTGAAAACGCTATCAGATATTGATAATAATCAGTGGACTTCCTCCAATCGATTTTGTCGCTCGGGATAGCATTTATAAGATTTCTCTTAAATTTTCTATGATTTGTTCAAGAGTTCTTAAAGTATTGTGTTTTGGTTTTTCCAGAAGTATGTGAAGATTTCTTTCAAAGTTTTTAGGCAAAATTTTACAGTTCGTTTTTGCATAATTTATCAACCGTTTTTCCCCCGGGTGAAGTAATTCATTTCTTGCAAAAATAATATCAAAATAACTTGCGAGAAAAGCAGCTATACGATGATTGATACTGACAATATCTTTACGTATTATGGCTTTTGATATCTGTTCATAATAAGATGCAAATGGTTTATCTTTTAAAAGCATTATGTTTCGTTTTATAATGTTTTCTTTTAACTCTTTAGGGTATGGGGTATTAATTTTATTTTTCATTGACTGCAGCCAGCCCTGGGGATCGTAAAGAACCTTTAAGTTGCTTAGAGTATATAGAAAACAAGTTGTATAACCATTTGACGGATAATGCTTAAACCAAATGTTATCGACCGTTTGTTCAAACCAATTTTTATTCCAGAACATTATATCAAGCTGTTTATCTAATTTATCGACATAATACTCATCTCCTGGGCCAAAATATTCTCCTCCGATTTCATATTTGCTGGAATACTTAAGAACAATTTTTTCCCGTTTAGCAAGAGGAATATCTTTTGAGGAAAATATATAGATATCAATGTCGGAAGAGCCGTCATCTGTTTTGGCAGAAGATGATCCGCCAAGACCAATTGCTTCTGTTTCTTCAAGTTCTGTGTATTCTGTTATAATTTGTGAAAATAAGTTCTTATCCATAACTTTTAGTCTATACTACTGAAATATTTTCTTGTTTTTTAAACTGCATTTCATAAAGTGATTTATAATGCCCGTTCGGAATCATCATTAATTCGTCATGAGAACCCAGTTCTACCAACTCTCCGTCATTTATTACGGCAATTCTATCTGCATTTTTTATTGTTGAAAGTCTGTGGGCTATAATGAATACAGTTCTGTTTATCATTAAATTGTCCATCGCTTTTTGAACAATTGCCTCAGATTCATTATCCAATGCAGATGTTGCCTCGTCTAAGATTACAATAGGCGCATTTCTAAGCATAGCTCTTGCAATTGCAACTCTTTGTCTTTGACCGCCTGATAAAGTTAAGCCTCTTTCACCAAGCATTGTGTCAAGCCCATCCGGCAGTTCAGCAATCATCTCTTGCAAATGAGCTGAGCTAATTACCTGCATAAGTTCTTCTGTTGAGGCATTCGGGTTGCCCATCATAATGTTATCTTTTATTGTTCCGGAATATAAGAAGTTATCCTGAAATACCATAGAAATATTATGTCTTAGAGATTTTAGAGAAAAATCTTTAATATCTACTCCATCAAATTTTATTGCCCCTGATTTTATATCATAAAACCTTGGTAATAAGTTAACCAGTGTTGATTTCCCTCCGCCAGAATTTCCTACAATCGCAAGAGTTTCATTCTTTGGAATATGTAGGTTTATATTTTTTAGAACCGGTTTATTTGGTACGTATTCAAAATATACATTTTCAAAATCTATGCACCTATTTAATCTGGTCATTTCTATAGGATTGTCGCAATCCTTAATATTAGGCTCTAAATCAAAAAGTTCAAAAACACGTCCCATTGCAACAAAAATATTTTGTATTCCTGTTAATGTTCCGCCTAAAGTTTTCACCGGCTTGTATAGAAGAAGAAGAGATGTTACAAAAGACGCGAAAGCTCCGGCAGTCATATGGTTAGTATTTATCAAGTATGTTCCGTATCCTAAAACAACCGCAATTCCGATAGATGCAATCAGATACATCAAAGGAGACATCCATGCTGTTCGTTTTGTCAAGGCCATATTTATGTTAAATGATTTCCAAACCTGATCTTTAAAATATTGTTCCTGACGGTCTTGCAGATCATAGGCTGCCATAACCTTGTTGCCGTTGTAAGTTTCATTAATATTTGTGGTAATATTTCCGCCTATAACCATATTTTTATTAGATGTTTCTCTAATTCTTTTTCTTATTAAAGCAACCGGAACAAATGCAATGCAGAGAACCATTACTCCCACAAAAGCAAGTTTCCAAGAGCTGTAAACCATAACAGCTATGAGTCCTAAAGCTCCGCAAAGACTGGTTGTAATAGTCTTTATTTGATCTACAATCCCGGCTGAAGCGGTGGTTGGATCTCCCATATATCTTGAGATAACGATTCCTGAAGAGTTGTCATCAAAAAATTGCGGGTGCATATGTATTAATCTATGGAATAAATCGAACTTAACATCGTTAGTAATCCTCTGGCTTGTCCAGGCTGAAATATAATCGTTCAAATACCTGAGTACCCCTTGCAGTGCTGCAAAGAGAACTACACCTATAGGAATAATAAATGCCATTTGCAAACTGTTAATTGATAAATTATTATTTAAAAAACTAAATTCGAAAGATTTATCGCCAACAACATAATCCATATAAGGCTTGAGAGCAAAAGCCGTAACTCCGTCTAAAAGCCCCAGAGGAATTGCAATTAAAAAACCTATTGCAATACGAGGAATATAAGGCTTAATATAAGGGAAAATTCTTGACAACAGCCAGGAATATTTAAACGAATTTTGAGCTGATGTTGCTGATAATTTATATTTGTTTAATTTCCTAAATTCTTTTATATCATTATAAATAGGTGACAGTTCAGCATATTTCCACCAAAGATTTGTGTAACTGTTATCACAAGTACTCTCCCCAATAGGAGTTTGACCAATGAATTGAACTATAAATGGCTTAATTGCATGTAATTGTATTTGTTTGTACAAAAATTGTGTATTACTTGTGCAGGTAAACGGAAGATGCCCGCACCATAGTTTGTTTTCTTCTGTATATCCATATTTATAATCTAATAATTGGCAATCATTTATTAAAAAATTAAAAGTAACTATTTGATTCATTTCAGGGTAGTTTGGAATATTATCAAAGTTAATAGATAATAATTTGTCAAATACTTTTTCTTTTTTCCATTTATCCAAGTCAATTAGTAGAATTGAATTATTAAAAAATATATCTTTATTAATATTAAACTCTTTTCTTAATGGCTTTGGATATAAATATTCAGGAGCTGCACAAGAATGTTTTGTTAAGTCTGTATTATATAGTTCTGACAAATCAGTATTAATAATTGTATTTTCATCCAAATACAGAACTCTGGTTTCATTTATAAGGTTGTATAAATCAAAACAATAAATATGTTTATTAAAGTTAATTTTAGATTTAATTCTGTTAAATTTATTACTACTTTCTTTTATTAATTTTATATTGAAATTTTCGTTTTGCTGCAGTGAACTGAATATTTTATATTGATCTGTTTCAAAGTATTCATCAATAATAAGATAAAATGTTATTATATTATTTATATTATTTTCTATAATACTTTGCATAGATACTAAAATCATATAGATATTATCATTATCTAATGTATAAGCAATATTTATGCTGTTTTTCATTATAAAAAATCCTTCCTTTAATTTTATAAATTTATTTATAGCTGTAACAGCCGTCTATGTTCAGAATAGCACCATTTATATAGTTATTATTTATAATAAATAATGCAGCATCTGATATTTCCGCGGGTGTTGCAAATCTGTGTAATGCGATTTTGTCTTCTATTCGCTGTCTTAAATCTTTTGGTTTATTCTTTTGCCAAGGAGTTTCTACAAAACCCGGGGCAATAACATTGACTCGAATATTATCTTCGCAAAATTCTTTAACCAAATATTTTGCAAGCATGTGGACTCCTGCTTTAGTGACTCCATATGGAATTGAAATTGCATGTGGAACCATTCCCATTAAAGCTCCTATGAATATAATATTTCCATTCCTTTTGATTAAATGTTTAAATTTTTGAACTAAAAAGCAAGGAGATGTTAAGTTTGTCATCAAAACATTATTCCACTGTTCTATTGTTAATTTGTCAAAATCTGTTCTATCTGTCATTGCACTGTTTAAAACCAGTACTTCAATATTATCTGTAATTAAAGAAACAGTTTTCACAAAGTCTTCAATCCGTTCTATTGTAGAAAAGTCATTTTTTATTATTTTAAAATTCGTGGAGATATGAGATAATTCTTCTGATAAAGCAGGAATTACACTATCATCATGGCCATAATTAAAAACAACAAAGTAACCTTGTTTAAGTAAATCTATTCCTATTTGTTTACCTATTCCTTTGCTTGAGCCGGTTACAACTGCATATTCCATTTCTATAGAGTCTCCTTGTTTTCTGTCATTTTTCTTGCTAAAAATAAGTCGTTGATTGTATCTAATTCGGCCCACGAGTATTCTTTTATATCCATATATTTTACTGTCATTTTATTATCCAATATATTTTGAACTAGGGCATTTTCGTACCATTCATTATAATATCCGTTATTGACCATACTTTCAATTTCTTCTTTTAATAAAATTGCATTTTTTTGATTTAGTTTAGTTATACCTGAATATTCTCCATAATATTCTTTAAGTTCTTTACTCATAACTATAACTTTATCATTAAGTATTTGTACATTATAGTCTCCGTCTTGCTTGATTGAGCTGTCTATACATACAAATGCATCCATATTAGTATTGATAATCTTTTGCCATAATTGCTCTTCAAAAACTACATCTGCATTTATAATTGTGACATCCTCATCTAGTAAGTCTATAGCAAACCAAAGAGAGGCTATACTATTTGTTACATTATAAAACGGATTTTCTATAAAATCACAGCCTTTTATTACACTTCGGATGAAATCCTGATTGAATCCAACTACAGTGTATATTTGTGCAGTTTTATCAAATTTCTTTATACAATCAATAGTGTATTGCAAAACGAATTTATCATTGCTGAGTTTTAACATTGATTTTGGATAATTTCTTGTATAAGGATGTAATCTTGTTCCCAAACCCGCAGCTAAAATTATATATCTCATGATTTTTCCTCCCATAATAGTAATCCATAACGTGAAAGTTCATGTTTTATTGGAAATGCCACATTAAAGTTTACTTTTTCTACTGTTTTTATAACATTTATTCCTGCACCCTCCATTGATATTCTTGCCAATTGAGGGTTATTACATCTATCCGGATTACAACCGTTTTTACATAATTTACAAGATCCGCCGATAAATGATAATACTAAAACTTTATTTTCTTCATATAACAATTTTTCCGCTTTTAGAAGAATACTATGCAGTTTGTTAGTTGTCCTTGATCTTACTATTTCAAAATCCTCTTCAGAAATAGGTTCTGTATAACAAAGAATCAATCCGTTTGTATATTCTTCCTGGATTATTTTTTGATAATCAACTTTAGGAATTTTAGGTGGGCAAGTCCACTTTTTATTATAGTTGTTACAATAAAAACATTTCAGTTTTACCCGTTCTTCAAAACATATATCTGAAGTTTTTATTTCACAAATTTTTATATTGTCATTAGAACTGATTTCTTTATATAATTTTTGTTTAATGTTATTTATGTTTGCATTTATCATAGAATTCCTCTAATTTTTTCATTTTATTGTCTATAGATGATAGTTTTTCATTAATATTTGAATGTCCTAATATCTGCATATTGAAATCCGGTAATTGCATGTATTCTCCGTAATATTTATCTAAGAAGCCTTCCGGCTTATTCGGTACTAATAAATTAACTCCTTCAAACTGAGTTCTTTTAAGAGGAAAAATGTCTTCATAATCATATACACATCGATCTCCCAGCCAAGCCTCTGCTCCTCTGAAAATTATTGGTTTATCTTCCAGTGGTTTATTACCGTTTAATATATACTTTTCTGTAAATTTAGAAATTTCTTCCCGCGGAAACGGACATTCACCAGTACATATTTTATCATGAGAGAATGTTTCCCAAAACTTATTATAGCAAAAAAGAATATTTTGTTTTAATTTAATCATTTCTTCTTCAGAAACTTTATCTTTATAATATTTATCATAAGGCCAAATATCAATTTGGATTGGAGAATCTTTAAATATTATACGTATAACCTTTCTGAAAAAGCCTTTCCCTTCATTAATTTCAAATAGATCTTCCGGTAATTCTTTTTGAAGAATATTTATAATCTTATTATAATCTTCTCTTAACATCCCTATATCAATGTCGTCATCCCATGGAATAAAACCTTTATGACGAACAGAGCCAAGCAAGGTTCCTCCATCAAGCCAATAGCCTATGTTATATTTTGAACAAATAGAATCAAAAATTTTCAGTAGAAGCACATCAGCCATTTGCAGTTTTCTTAATCCTCCTCTTGCTGGCGGAATTTTCGTTATATCCACACACGCATTTAAAAGTGAATGTAATGCTTTAATTTCAGTGTGGAGAACTTCAATTTCTTTTTTTATTTCTTGAGTATAAGCATTTCTTTTATTTTTCTTTTTTAATTTGAATTTAATCCATAGGATTGTAAGAATTTTATGATTTTCCGTATTCTTAACAGAAAAAATCTTCTGTAACAATGTTTTCATTGGATTTACTCTCCTGCTGTTAGACGTTTTTAAAAAATTTTTATTTATTTCTTTAATCTCTTTTTTAAATTTTGTTTTGGATACTGTATCCCAAAAATATTTTGCAGATATTAACTCTTTATTATTCCAAGGTTTATATTCCGCTCCTCCGGGATAGTGTACTATTATCTGATTTTCTGTTAAATAATTTATTTGTTCTTGGGTGTAGCAATCTTTAAATATTTTGTAAATAACACAATATTTTGTATCAAGAGGTTTATAGCCATTATTAAACACAATATTAAAAATTTCCTGATCAGGAAGTGTTATTTTATTTTTCATTTTTAAGGTTTCTTTTAATAGTTTTTCTGAGATATGTTCCTCTCTCCATCTTTGGCAGTCTATTAACAATAAGCCGGTCATAAAGAATTTATGAGAATCCGCCAAATTTAATTTTATTTTTATATCAGTGTAATTGTTATTTAATTTCCCGCGTTGACTTGGGACTGCACCAAGCATATAATTATCCAAATTTTCGTTCCACAAATGTTTTATATCGCCGGTAAAAGCAACATCAATGTCAGAATATATAGCGCGGGAAATTTCGGGTTTTAAATCTGCAATCATATATCTTGCATACATTGCTTTTGTAATATGTTCTAATTCAGGGAAGTCCCCAAAGTCCTTATCGAGATCTATTTCAACAAATTCTATAGAAAAATTCTTGAAAAACTTATTTTCTTTTTTTATTTTTTCTTTATTTTTAGCAGAAATACCGCAATCAAGAATATAAAATTCTATAAATTCATTTGTATGCATTAAAATAGACGCCATTGTTGTTGCTACAAATGGTGCATAATTATTATCTGATGATAGAAAAACCGGTATTTTTAACATTGCTTGCTCCAACTTTTATCATCTTTTTCCTGTAAGTATTCTTTTACCGGCTGAACGTAAAAAGCCTCTGTATATTTTTCGGTTTCTCTTAAAAACGGAACAATTGCTCGATAATAATTTAATCCAAGTATTCTTTCCGCATATTTTGCTTTTGATCGTGATTCGTATGCATTAATAAGCTCTTTTTTTCTTTGTACTAAATCTGTAATATCTTCATAATAATTTGGGTTTTGCATTGTTCCCCAAACCTCATATCTTACAATTTTTAAAGATTTTTTATATCCGGAGTTTTTTAATAATTGTTTCACAAAATGATTCCCAACGAAACGGTGTTCTCTATGCCCGTCAAATTGATGCGGAATAAATATCAGATCGTAATCCTTAAATTCAAAATTATTTAAATAGTTTAAAAAGTTATTATTAATTTCTTCAAACATAGGAGGAATTCCCCAGATTTTTGCAATCCAAGATTTGTTTACATTTGCTTTTTTCATTACATTGTAAAATTCATTACATCTAATTTGCGCAATTTCTTCTTCAGTTTCTGTATTCCATTCATATTTTACTCCTGAAGAATTAATACATAAAACATCAATTTGTGAATAGTATTTAGCAATAATCCCTCCGCAACCGATGACTTCATCATCCGGATGCGGTGCTATTATCAAAACTTTATCATCGGGTTTAATTAAACTTGAATTAGGTATTGGATAAAGAGGTACCATCATTTGATTCCTCAGAGAGCCCTTATTTATTTTTCTTTTAAATAATTTAAATTTTTTCATTAACCGCTTTCTTTTATAGTATATGCTTTCTTGTAACTATACCCATAACCAGGGTATATGAATATTCATTATTTACCGGTTTTTCAAAAGGGTTCTTTTTCATCCAGTAAAGCATATATTGTACATACTCCAAGTTACCATAACATTTAAAATTTTCATAGTTATTAAATACTTTTTTACATAAAAACTTTATACTTTCTTCCGTAAACGAAAACATATGATGCGAATTTTTACTATGATGAAATATCGGCCCCGGTACAGTTAATATCAAACGGCCTTCCGGTTTTAGCATATATTTAAGATTTTCCAGAGTTGTTGTCAGATCCTCCATATACATTATAACCTGTGTTGCAACTATACAATCAAACTTTTGTTCAGGCAAAGTTTCTTTTTTTTGTAAGTCGGCCCAGTAATCAGCATTTGGATATGCTTCTTTATGATTTAGACCTGCCATAATTTTTACATTAGGATTATTTCCATATTTTTTTGCATAAACCACATCTCCGCCGGCAAATTCCAAAACATCTCCATAAATATAGTCTTTATTCATTTCAACATAATCATTTATATAATATCTGTCGAAACATTCTTCCCGGGTTGCAGGCTTTAATTCATTTGAAATTTCTGCCATGTCTTTAATATGCTTTCTGAAACACTTATATAATTCTTTTTCATACTTTTTATTAATTCTTTCGCGGATATTTATTGGTAACAAATTAAATAAGTTACTCTTTTTTATTTTCCCATATAAAAATTTTTTTATTGTTGGCATTTTATTCTCCGGCTTAATATTAATCTAAATTTTGGAAATGATCTTTAAATAGACCTTTTAATCCAACCGGATTAATTGAAATTATTTCTGTATCCGGGTAGTATGTTTCTGCAAATTCTTTCATCCGTTTCCATCCATCAAGAACATTCTCTACTGCCAGACTATTTTGAGCAGGAGAATCTTTTAACGAAAAATATCCATTTATATTACAATCACAACCAACAAGATATATTCTTCTTGGGTTTGTCCATAATATAAACTGCATTGCCGGAAAAGCTATAGAATAACAGTCTCCTAATGGTTGGGAACTAATATCAAATGTGTAATTCTTTTTTTCTGTCGGATGTGCGACATAATATCTTTCAACATTTTTGTATGAACTATATTTTTCAGGAATTATGCAGGTTGTTGAAATGTAATCAGGAATAAATCCTAGAAATTTCTTAGTGTAATTGGGTTCATAGTTTACAAACTCTTCAATATAAGATTTTGTGGCCCCTGAATAATCCTGTAAAAACATATAGTTAAACTTAACTTTATCATATTTAAAAGCTTTATTCACTCCGACATATATGGCATTTTCAATAGGAACAAAATTGTCCAAACTTGGTCCTGTGGCAATTAAAACAACGTCCTTCCCTTGGTTTATATTTTTATATTTTGGAAATACTTTCTGATGGAGATTATTTGCGCTATGTAGTGTCGCAATATATCTGGATTGATTGATTTGATATTGCATTTGTTCAATAGTGATAATATTATGTTGGTCTATTTTATCAATAATCATCCTGTTATAATTTTTAGGAAGTTTAATTTTTAAACCTAATATATGGATTATTTTTCTGTAATCTTGCTCTTCTTTCCAATATATCCTTTTCATAAAATTCATTTTATTTATCCTCTTGTCGTCATCTAATTTATATTAGATTTTAATTTTATTGTAAAAGTTTTAATAAAGTTTTTTCCCCGGATTTTTGTATTTTATCTAATTTTTTGATTACTTCATAATTATTTTGGCTCATTTCTTCAAGTTTTTCACCGGAAGGTATTTTCCCGTTTATTAGATCTTCATTTAAAATATAAGAATATCCCAAATTCTCAAAGTCACCTATTGACGGTTGTAATACTATTGGTATTATCCCATAGGACAGATATTCTATGAGTTTTGTCGGGCAGGCAACTTTATTGACTATAATGTCGTCTCTCAGTATGTAGCCAAAATGTGCTTTTTCATATTCTTTATAAATTTCTGATGCAGGAACTGTTTTTATCGTAATTTTAGTATCCAAATTATATTTTTTTAATTTATCCTTAAAAAACTCTACAGCCGGAGTTAATATTGTTATGTTATATTTGTCTGCAATTTTGCTTATAGACTCAATCATTATATCAACATTTTGCCATTTTTGTGACCCGCCCGAGTATACTATGTTAAGACGGTTCTCGAAATGTTTAGCTCCGTATTCATTATTAGATCTTGTAAAAATAGGTAATGTTATAAAGTTGGTTTTTATTCCTGGATATTTTTTACGATAGAAATCAATCATGCTATTTGAGACAGCTACCAGGGAATTTATTTTATAAAAATTTTTTTCAAGCATTTCATATTTGTTTATCAGTTCATTGTGTACTTTATTATATTTTATTTCTTCAACAAAACAACCATGAATATCTAAAATAATTTTTTCTTTATAGGTATTTATAAATTCTTCAGGAATACATCCTAGATGATATAAACTGTGAACGTATATTTTATCTGCATCTTTTAATAGTTTATTTAAGTGCCTTTTTAAGATTGTATAATATATTTTAACATTTGCATTAGTTAATTGTGATATTAATCTTTGTTTATTTTTTTCGTTAAATACAGTATTTATCCATTGCCGTGGATATTTTATAAAATTAATATCTTCAACGTTTTCAATATAAATTCGCGGAATATCCTTACAAAGGGTATCAATTGCAATTTCCCGTTGTATCATTCCATCTTGTGAGTTTGTAGTATTAGGAATTTGAGCAAATATTACTATATACTTCTTTTTCATTATTTTTTAACTCCAGAATTTTTTTATAGACTTCAATTGCGTTTTTTATTTCATTCCCAATGTAAAATTTAGGAACAATTTCTTTATATGCATTTTTGCCCATTTCTTTTCTTAATGTTTCATTTTCTATTAGTATAGATAAATATTTTTCCCAATCATCACTATTATGCGCAATAAAGCCTGTCTGACCATGAATAATAGTATTGCTATATGGTTCAATTGGTGAAACAACAGATGGAATTTTCACTAAGGCTGATTCAAAAATTTTTAATTCACTCTTACAGTTATTAAACCGGTTAACAACAAGAGGTGCAATATTTATATCCATTTTACTGACATACTTTAGAAGATTGATATAGTTCATGTATTTTATAAATTTAACCTGATTTTTAAGCTCATTAAATTCTTCCCCTAAACATGGATGGCCTACAATATGCAAACGAACATTTTTATATTTTGTTAATATCTTGACCATAGCGGCCGAACATTCTTTAAAGTCTTTATTATGAGTATTAGTGCCACATTGGTAAACTATTTTTATTTCTTTGCTTGTTTGATTCGTTTTTATGTTTTTGGCACATTGATATTGCTTCTGATTAATTGTGTTTTTTATAACAAATACATTCGGATTTATTTTTTTAAATTCTTTTGCCAGTGCATTTGTTGTTGTGGTTGCCGCATCACATTCAGAAATGAAATATTGTACAATTTCAGATGTTTTACCAAATTTTTTCTCCAATAGCAGGTCATCGACATCATATACAACTTTGATGCCCCTATTTTTATAGATTTTTATCAGATTTTTAACATCACTTAAATATTCTTTGTCAATAAAGCCGCTTCTAAATATTACCAAAAGATTATAATCTGACGAATAAATTAGTTTGCTTATATTTTCCTTGTAATAAATGTCTGCAATAATTCCATGATTAGTTAATCCTTCAACTATATTTTTAACCCTATATCGGTCGCATATATTATCCGGACAACCATCATAGAATGCTATTTTTAATCTTGAAGATCCCAATAAATGTAAAGGTGAATAGTCTACTTTTAGTCTTTTAGATAAAGTTGAACAAGCTGTTCTAAACTTTCTTATATGAGAATATTTCAAAATTCGGTCTATATTGCTAAAATTTTTGATTTTAAACGCTGTTTTTAATAATTTTATTTTTAATTCTTTGTAGTATTTGTCAATTTTAGATTTTTGTTCTTTATTTAGTAATGAGTAGTTCTCCTCAAAAAGATTTCTATAACATTTTAATAATTTTGCAGTATGTTTAAAGCATTTATTTATTGTTTTTTTGTCAAACTCGTTTTTATGTTCATACATAAATTCAACCAGCTTTAGGTAGCATTCGACATATTCAAGTAATCTTGGTTTTACCGCTTTAGTTATCGCCTCATCATTTTCCTGATTGTAATAAAAATTTGTATCGACAAAAACTATTTTGTTTGAATAATAAAAATACAACCTGTTTAAGATTTCGTCTCCAGCCATTAAATGGGAATTCCAAGGCAAATTTTTCACTATTGACATTTTTTTAAGATGAAATGCATGGATCTTCCAATAGATACTTAATTTAAACGCTTCAATATTCGACAAAACTTTTTCATAATCTCTGTCCGGCGGGAATGTTCCCTCCATTTCTTCCGCCTTCATTCCCGGGTAGTAATAAAGCATATTGGGTATAACACAATCTGCCCCGGTTTCAATTGATTTTTTTAGAGATTTTTCAAAAAAGTCAGGATCTATTAAGTCATCGTGTGACATATAAAAGAACCATTCACCTTTGCAAAATTGCATTGCGTATTCAATGTTTTTAACGGCATTTCCTGCATTTTTATGCTTTTCT
Organism: Candidatus Gastranaerophilales bacterium; assembly: GCA_944325075.1. Lineage (GTDB taxonomy): Bacteria > Cyanobacteriota > Vampirovibrionia > Gastranaerophilales > Gastranaerophilaceae > UBA1221. The sequence continues at coordinate 17,767 of CALUYU010000004.1, read as the reverse complement.
ATTAATTTAAAACGTTTGTCGTCTGATATTTTATTTTTAATTATTTGAACGCTGTTATCTTGTGAACAGTCATCAATTATTAGAACCTCAAAATTTTTATAAGTTTGATTTTTCAGAGACTCGATAGTGTCTGAAATATATCCTTCACCGTTATAAACCGGGATTACAACAGTAATAAAATTCTTATAATTATCAAATTCAATTTCTGTCATTATAACCTTCCCTCATATAACTTAAAATATTCTTGTCTTACTCTTGTTACGTTAAATTTACTTTTTATCTTATCTTTTCCGGCTTTAGCTCTTTCTAACCAATAATCCTTATTTAAATATATTGTCTCCATTGCTTTAATTATATCATCAACATTTTCAAAATGATAATGTTGGTTTTTATTATCTTTTATAATATTTTCAATAAGCAAATTTTGTACATCTCTAAAAGCATGTTTTATGATAATACCAATATCATTATTATTGATAAAATCTCTTGCGGCACCTGTGTTAGTTAAGATTAATGGCTTTTCACATAACATTGCTTCAGCAGCAGCTAGCCCAAATCCTTCAGCTAAGGATGTCATTATAAAACAATCTGCCATTTTCAGATATCTGTATACTTCTTGTTTGGGAACATAGTTTATAATTTTTATTTTATCTTCAAGTTTTAAATCTCTTATAAATTCTCTAAATTGTTTGTAATATTCTTTGTCCCCGATATTGCCCAGTATAACAAGTTTCATCTTAGGGTATGCAGATGTTAACTTAGATAAAGCTTTTGCTTGGGCAAAGTGATATTTTATGGGATTAAAAGTTGCAACATTTATGAATACAAAATCATCTTCTTCCAGACCAATTTCTTGTCTTGGTATTGGCTGAATCTTGTCAGTATCATGGTATTCAATCCCGTTTGTTATCACATCGACTTCTTCTTCAGAAATCCCAAACTTTTGACAGAAAAATTCTTTCACCTGGGAAGATACTGCAACAAATTTGTCAACATATTTATAATGAGTATTTCTTTCTGCTACTCCGTCTTTATCAAACCAAATGTAATTATTGTGGATTGTGTATACCGTTTTAACATTTAATTTTTTATATTCTTCTATTCCAAAAATATTATAATGAAAATGAACTATTTTTATATTTAAACTCTTAACAAGTTTATGTATATTATTGCTGCTGCCAAAAAACGAGTAAACAGGTATTCCGTTTTTTCTTGCAATATCAGCTAAATAACCATTGTTTGAATATTCCGTAAGTATTACAACATTATATTTTTCTCTTATATTTTTATCGTTTGCAATTTGGAGTACAACTTCCTCTAACCCGCCTTTATCCATTTTATAAACCTGCATAGCTATTGTTATTTTGTTATTTGAAAATGGGGTTACCTTTTGAAGCTTGAACATTGAAATCTTAAATTTAATAAAACAAAAGCATATCACTTTGTGGTTAGATTCATTGGTTATTGAAAACAGCTTTTTTAATAAATTCATTTTAATCCTCATTTTATCATTTAAATTTTTGTTGTATTCTCTAAAATAATTGCTTTGAAAAAATATAATATTCCAAGGCTCTTTATATAGTTTATGTATTTATGATTTTGCCCGCAGTAGATATATTCTTTTTTTAATGCTTTCCATAAGATTTTTTTATTTTTTGACATTTGCTTACAAGTTTTCCAGTCAATTTCCCCTTCAATAAATTTATCAAACAAAAGATTGTCATGGTAATATTCTTTTACTTCCGGAAATATTTCAGCATATATTCCTCTGTAATGTCTTAAAAGTTTTATTTTTCCCCGGCCTATTTCAAGTTTCCGTGTATTAGTCAAGCCAGTTGAGGTTAATCTATACAGATACAAAATATCTGATAGATTTCCTATTGGAGTTTTCAGAAAAATTCTCAGCCAATAATCATGGTCTTCATTAAGAAACAATTTTTCATCATATAGACCGATTTCTTTTGCTAAATTACTTCTATATAAAAAACAAGCTCCCGGAACAGATATTTCCAGCAGATTAATTGCTGTTGTCGCCTGGTCGCACCAGGTATATGGCTGAATTTTTCCGTCTTTTTCCATATTTGTTCTGGCATATACCATTCCATAATCTGTATTTTTTTCTAAAAATTCCACCATTTTCTCAAGTGCCTCTGGATAATATTCGTTATCATCCGATGTCCAGGTGTAATATTCTCCTTTAGCGTTTGAAAATCCTTTATTTAGTGAAGCTGGGAGTTTTAAATTAGTTTCATTTTTTATAAGTCGTATTCTGTTGTCCTCGGATTCATATTCCCGTGCAATTTTATTTGTATTATCTGTTGAACAATCATCAACTATTATCAATTCCCAATTTTTATATGATTGATTCTTGATACTTTGTATTGCTTTTGAAAGATATTGTTCCCCATTATATGTTGGAAGAACTATTGTCACTAATGGACGTGTTTGACTCAATGTACACACTCCTTTGTAAATAAATTAAGTCTGAATATTTTTATGTATTTTTCGTGTGTATTAAATTTCAACTTAAAAATCTTACTTAATTGTTTCTGACAAAAGTATAACCAAGGTGTGTTTTTACACATTTTATAAAGTGAAATCTCTTTTTTATCAACATATTGTGAGTTGAAAATTATATCAGGCTTCATTCTTTCGCATGTTGTTTTTATCAGGTTCAAAAATTCTTTTGTATCCGGAATTCGGCTCATTCCGGATATCATTCTTATGTATCCTATTTCCCGTTTGTATATACAGGATAGGATATTCGGGTCTGTTATTCCGTTTTCATCAAGCCACTTGTGAATTTCATCAATCCTTATGAATGGCAGCTTATAATTTTTTAATTCATCCGTTCCGTTTTTATTTAATTTTCTCCAATAGTAGTATGCTTTGGGAGTGTAATTTATTCGTTGTGCAAGGCACATTGTCTGTACCTGGAACGGGTTATCCGTCCAGCCTGCGCCGGGCGCTTCTATAAACCGAATTTTGTTTTTATTTAGAAATTCTCTTCTATAAATACAGCTCCATATACTTGGATGAAAATATAGAAATAAAGGGTATTCTGAAATTTTAAAGGTTTCGGTAGGCAATTTATACTTTGTATTCCAATTTACTTCTTTTATTTCTTTATAGTCAGGAGTATCATATTTTTCATAAAAACTTGATTTTACAATATCCGAGTTGTTTACCCGGGCTATATTATATAAATTTTCATACATATCGGGTTCAATATAATCATCCGGTTCAAGAATTGCTATGTATTGCCCGGTGGCTTTTTCTAAACCTACATTACAACTGTGCCCATAGCCTTGGTTTGGTTTATGAATTGCAATAATTCTTTTGTCTTTTTGAGCATATTCGTCAATAATTTGAGGACATTTGTCTTTGCCACCGTCGTCTATAAGGATAATTTCTATATCTTTCAGGGTTTGGTTTATTACGCTCTCAATAGCTGCCGTTAAAAATTTCTCAACTCCGTAAACAGGTATTATTACAGATACTTTTGGAATGTTATCCTTGATTTCTTGTATATCCGAATTGCTGTACATTTTTTTTGCTCTTACTCCTAAGTACCAATTGATTAATTCCAATTTCAAATTGCAATTAAAATTTGTTGGCACATTATGTTGTTTATACTATCATGAATATTTTTTCTTTTTCAGTATTTGTAAAGTTATTTGTATATATCATATCAACTTTAAAGGGATATTTAGGAGTGTTTTGTAGTTCGACCGGGTAAAAAGATATCTAACATTATATATATAATTTTAGCCGTTTGTATAATTTATTGTTCGACTTTAAATTATAATATTAGATTTATGAATATAAATAAAAATCTATATATAATTTTCTCTTTATTTTGTTTTGCAAATTCTTACTCATTTGCAAATGATATTCAGGTTTCAAATTTTGAGGAATTGATAAACTCTAATCCGCAAAGCGGCGATGTAATTGAGTTTACTAATAATTTATATTCATTGGATTCTATTGGTCAAAACTTTTTTAATCTTAATTTAACCTTTGATGGAAACAATTATTACCTTAACGGTGCAAATACATATGGAGGGTTTATATTAAATCAGGATAGTTTATTTAATAATATTAAATTTCAAAACTGCAAGGGGCAGGAATATAATGGCTCTGATTTTGCTGGTGCTATTTTTAACTTCAATGGTGATATGTCTATAGAAAATTCAGGCTTTTCAGGGAATTTTGCAGAGGCTAATGGTACTGATTATGCAATTGGAGGAGCTGTATATAACTTAAACCAAGGTAGCATTACTATTGATTCAACTTCGTTTAACGATAATTATGCTCATGGGGCTTTAGGGGCTGGCGGGGCTATTGCAAATGGATTTTCACAGTCTGAGCATCCGGTTCTGTCTGTTAATAATACCACTTTTGAAAATAATTTTGCATCTGGTGCCGTCACCGTAGAAGGAGGGGCTATTTATAATCATGGTACTGCATTCATAAACAATTCAACTTTCAGAAATAACTATATACAAAGCGAGAACGAACCAATTTCATTTCTTGAGGGCGGAGCAATTAGTAATGTAGGAACTATGACAATTAATAACTCATTATTTACCGGAAACTATAGTAAAGGCAACGGATCTCAGCCGGCGGTTTTAGGAGGAGCCGTGTATAACAGCGGTAATTTATCTATAAACAACTCAACTTTTTCAGGAAACTATGTTGATTCTCCTTTTTATGCTGACGGAGGAGCTATTTACAATGATTCTACAGGTGTGTTAACTTTAAGCAATTCTTTGATTGAAAACAACAGTGTTTCGTCACAGTCACAATTCGCAGCCGGTGGGGCAGTTTATAATGCGGGAAGATTAATTGTGGAAGGTGGAACTTTTAAATCTAATTTTGATAAAGATGGCGAATTAAATGATATTTTTAATACAAGTACAGGAACTGTAGAATTTACATCCTCTTCTGTAACAAACATAGAAAGCGGGATTAAAGGAAGCGGGAATATTATAAAAGATGGCAGCGGAGTTTTAAATCTTGGAGGGCAAAATTTTCAATATACAGGGAATTTTAAGTTTAACTCAGGAACATTAAATCTTCTTGCACACAGCAGCTATTTTAGTGCTTCTGATACAACTTTAGGGGGCGGAACTAATTTCAATATGCAAAATGGGCAGGTGGAGGATATAAATTTTGGGAATTTAAACATTACCGGTTCCTCAAATTTCTTTGTGGATGTTAATTTCAACAACAATACTATGGATAGAATTAATGCAAATTCTGTTTCAGGAGCAGGTGCAATTGATGTTAAAAATTTATCTCTTCAAGGGGTTCCGGAAGGGGAATTTATTTCTATACCATTTGCAGATAGTATGTTAAAAGACTCTGTTGCGTATGCTCCATCGATTATCCATACCCCCATTTATAATTATAATGCCGGATATGATTCGGGAAACGGTAATTTTAATTTTATTCGTGACGGATTTAATCCTTCTGTTTTTGTACCGGCCGTGGCTGCGCAGCTGGCTGGTTATGCAACCCAGATTGAAACATATAAGAATGTTTTTTCGAATCTGGATATGGTTATGATAACCCCACCGGGCCAGAGAAAGAGTTATGCTTTTAAAAATAAGATTGCAAGTACTGCAAATCAATTTACATTTTCTCCGTTATATTTTCCTGAGGAGAGGGTCGGGATTTGGTTCAAACCTTATACAGTGTTTGAGAAAGTTCAGTTAAAACATGGGCCTGATGTTTCTAACGTAAGTTACGGGAGCTTGTTTGGATGTGAGAACGGATTGGTAAAATTAAAAAAGGGCTGGTATAATCTTTCAGGAATTTATGCTTCTTATAACGGTTCACACCAGGCTTTTAACGGAAATAGTATATATAATAACGGAGGACTTTTGGGGCTTGATACTGCTTTTTATAAAGGTAATTTTTTCAGTTTGTGGACTGCTAATGTCGGGGCGAGTTCTGCTGAGGCTCATACAATGTTTGGCAAAGACAATTTTGCGATGCTCAACACCGGTATTGCTGAAAAGACCGGTTATAACTTTGAAACACTTGAGAATAGATTGATTATTCAGCCTAGCCTTTTGATGTCTTATACTTTTGTAAATACATTCAATTATACAAGTAATGCCGGTGTTCACATGGAATCGGATCCTTTACATGCTATACATATTGAACCGCAGATAAAGTTAATAGGAAATTTTAAAAATTATTTGCAGCCTTATATTAGTGTTTCTATGATTTGGAATATTTTGGATGATACAAAATTTCAGGCAAATGATGTTTATCTCCCTGAATTATCTGTTAAGCCTTATGTTCAATATGGCATAGGTGTCCAAAAAAGATGGGGGGAGCGTGTTACCGGATTTCTTGAATCTATGATAAGAAACGGCGGCAGAAATGGTGTTGCTCTTCAATTCGGAATTCGTTTCAGTATTTAAGTCATTTAATTTCCTATAGCCAATTCAGATGGTGAGGAGGGGGCAGATTATATATCTGTAACTAATTTTGCATTTTGTCCAGCAAATTTTTTATCTCCAGTATTTTTTGTTTTGCCTCTTCAGGATTAGAAAATGAGTCCACCACACAATTTTCCAAGTGGGTTTTTAAAATATTACTTTCAATATGCTTGATTGCAGATCGAACAGCTTTTAACTGCACGATTATTTCAGGACAATACCTTTGTTCTTCAATCATTTTCTTTATTCCCTGAAGCTGCCCTATTGCCCGGTTTAATCTTGCCAGTTCTTTTTTGTGGCTTGGATGTTTATGATTTGAATTTATATTATTTTCTTCCATAAATCTATTATAACATTAAAAAAAGAAAGGGCAGGTGGACTGCCTTTCTCTTTAAGATTATTATTTTTTCTTTTCAGTAGTACTGCATTCCGGCGGGCAATTGCATTTATCTTCAGTACAAGTACAATTGTCTCCGCAAGTGCAGTTTTCGCATTTACAGTGCGGGTTTGAACATTTTGCCATATAAAACCTCCTTTTCATATACCCATACCGGGTATCTTTCTATACTTATAATATACCCTATATAGGTATATTTGTCAACCCTTTTGTAAATTTAATATAACTTTATAAACCAGCAATTTTTTTTATTATATTATTTAATTATATTAAATGTATTTAGTTAAAGAAAGGTTACCCCAAATGAAAATTGATAGTTTGTCGAATATCCGTGTAAATAGTTCAGTTCGAATGCCTGTATTCGGACAGCGGTCAAAAGAGGATAAATTGCCGCAAAATTATTCAAACTCTTATTCACATGTTCCGGCAGTTAAGCTGGTACCTGCGCTTATTGCGTTGTCTGGCATGACAACTTTAAGCAGTTGTGAGGAGGATTCCAGGTTTTCTGATATGAGGAATTTTAAAAACTCATACTTTGATAGTTCTGTGCATTCGGAAGAAAGTCTTTCAACAATGGGCGATAAAACATATGTTTTTAACGAGCATCATGACAGTCTTTATAAAGAGACTCCTGACTTTAAATATAGCCATACCCGTTTTATGGAACACGGGCACACTACTGTAATGGGGAATATTGAACGTAAAGCTGACGGGAAAAGGCTTAATTTTATAAATGTGTATAATGGCGATAATAAGCTTGAATCCAGCATCCTTAAGGATCCGGCAACTAAAGATGTTTTTTATGTGACTTATTCTCCGGAGGGGAAGATTATAAAGGTCCACGATAAAAATGGAGATGACCTGCCAAGTTCAAGATATAAATTTATTGCATCAATAGTAGTGCTTATTTTAAGTCTTGGCGGTTTATTGCTTCCAGAAAAACATTCAAATAAGCAGAAATAGATTTCAGCCCGTTTATTTTAAATTGTAATTATAGTTTAAACGGGTAGTCATCTTTGAATTCAAAATTATCTTTCATTAACAGACACGAGCATGTCTGCGGGTTAGTCCTGCAGCTTTCAATTAATGTTTGGCGGTTGTTATCAATACTAATGCTTCCTCCGGTTTTATTCTTATGCGTATCGCATGTTATATAGAATTTTTTATTATTAATTGATAGTCTGTAAGAGAATATATCCTGGCCTAATTGATTTGGACCTGTATAACCGTTTGCATCAAACTTGATATGAAGGGTAAGTGTATTGGTCATATTGTTTTCATCTCTTCCTCCGCCGGTTACGGCACTAATTAAACTTCCATCATTCAAAATATAAAAAACACCGACTGTTCCTAGGTATGTTGCTTTCCTGCAATCTGTAAGGTCACAGTATTTGTATTCTCCTATACATTCCACTGAATTTTTGCTGCAATCTTTCAATATTTTCATGTACTGTGCAATGTATTGATTAAACCAATTATATAATGCTTCGGGATTTCCAAATGCAATTTGTTTAGTCCAGGTTGAGGGTTCTCCGTTATAAACTGTTGACGTTAGTATTGCCTGATTTATTGAACTTACAAATTTTTTGTTTCTTGCGCTCACCACAGATTTTTGGTATTTACCAATAAGTGTTGGTAAAGTCATCGCAGCAACAATACCGATTATGCCAAGGGTTATAAGGATTTCAGCGAGGGTAAACGCGACCTTGTGATTAAAATCTGTATATTCTTGCAGGTGGCAAGCTCCTGAAATACTCTGTGAGCCCACTCCCTTGTAAGCCTCCTTTACGTCGGCAGCAAGAGAAGCTGCGAGTTCAGGATGACAATTGTTTTTGCAGGCCCCGATATCATTTTTTTTATTAATTTTAAAATACTTAAAAATGTGTCTATATCGATGTCCCGACACAAAGAATTTGCCGTAATGGCCATGGGACAACGATTTTAGGTGTAGCTTAGCCCCCCCCCCTATCAGGGAAATTCGCACTATAATTGAATTTTAGCATATTCACGTTCCTCCTTTTATTTTATATTTTTAATTATAGCATATTGTAGAAAGACTTTCAATCCCAAAAATTAGGGCCTTATATCACAAATTCCATAAAAACTAAACTTGTCATCCTGACATTGCGGCTCGATTGTAAGGAGGCTTGCAAGGGTAGGATGTGCAGAGTATTTCGGGGAGCCTACAAACTGAAAAATTACGAAACAAGCGGGAAAATCATCCTTCCCGCTTGTTTTTTGTGTAAGTTGTAGATTATTCTTATTTTAAATAAGTTTTAAAGAAGTTTTCGATTTTATCGAACGGAATTTTTTCCAGATTATCATATAAATCAACGTGATTGGCCCCGTCAACAATTAAGAGTTCTTTATTGTCTCCTTTAAGTTTTTTAAATGCATCTTCACTAAAGTATCTGCTATGGGCTTTTTCTCCGTGGATCATCAAAACGGCATTATGAATTTCATCACTGTATGCTAAGATTGGCATGTTAATTAAGGCCAGAGATGCTGTTGTATTCCAGTTTCCGTTAGAATTTATAGAACGTTTATGGAAACCGCGCGGAGTTTTGTAATAACCGTAATAATCTTTAACAAATTGAGGCTCGTCTCCGGTCAACTTCTCTGGCAAACCAGAAGCTTTCGCATAAGTACCGTTTTTAAAGTCTTCTGTTCTTTGTTTATTTAGAGATTCTTTTAACTCATAACGGGCTTTTTCATCCATTGCATCAAAATAACCGTTAGCAGTAACACGTGTCATATCATACATTGTTACTGTAACTGTTGCTTTAATTCTTGTATCAATAGCCGCTGCATTTAGGCCGAATCCTCCAAATCCACAAATTCCTATAATACCTATTTTATCAGGATTAACATCTGGTTGATTGCTCAAAAAATCAACGGCAGCACTAAAATCTTCCGTATTAATCTCCGGAGATGAAACATTTCTTGGTTCCCCTCCGCTTTCACCTGTATATGAAGGATCAAAAGCCAATGTTATAAACCCTTTTTCGGCCATTGTTTGCGCGTATAATCCGGAGGCTTGTTCTTTTACTGCTCCAAACGGCCCCGCAACAGCTATTGCTGCAAGTTTTTCTTCTGATTTCTTTTTGGGTGTGTATAAATCCCCGGTAAGTTCAATCCCGTAACGGTTTTTAAAGTTTACTTTTTTTACATCAACTTTGTCACTTTTAGGGAATGTTTTATCCCATTCATTGCTTTTTGCCATGCTCATAGTTGTACCTCCTATAAATAAAATTATTGCCGCTATAAATGTAAATAGCTTTTTATACATTACCAACCTCACTTTCTATACTTCTCAAAACTTTGCAAGGATTACCAACGGCGATTGTATTTGCCGGAATATCTTTGACAACAACGCTTCCTGCACCGATTACGGAATTATCACCTATTGTCACTCCGGGAAGAATTGTTACTCCGGAGCCTACCCATACATTTTTCTCTATTTTTACCGGTTTGGGTATAAGAGATTGCCTTTTTGAAGGCTCTATTTTGTGATTTAATGTAGTAATTATAACATTATGCCCAAGCAAACATCCATCGCCTATATAAATTCCGCCTTGATCCTGAAATTTACAACCGCAGTTAATAAATACATTTTTCCCAAGTGTGATATTTTTACCGCAATCCGTGTAAAATGGAGGAAATAATCTGAAACTTTTATCCACTTCTTTCCCGGTAAGTTTTGAGAAAATTTCTACAATTTCTTCCGGAGTGTGGTATTTATTGTTAAGTTCCATCGTTATTTTTAGGGCCTCCTGACTCATTTCGTGAAAATAATTAAGCATTGCCGAGTCGTTTTCTATGGCTTCTCCGGATTCCATGTGCTTTAAAAATTCGTGGATATCTATTTTATTTTTATGCATATTTTTTCTTTTTGATAATTTGAAATTACTATATAACAGGAAGATTGCAAATTTTAACTATTTATATCTTTCCTTATATTATTATTATCATTTATTTTTAAAAAATAGCAAATACTTATATTGAATTATTAATAATGCCTAATGAGCATAGTTTTAATTCCGGCAAATATTTTATTTGGGAAGATTCCTGAAATAATTAGGGTCAGTTATGGCCTTTATAGTGCAGCCCAGACCATTTCTATTTGATGTTGAAGTAGTTGAGCAGAATTGAGAATAGGGATACCTGGTTCCATCCATACCCATAGGAAGAAGTTTACCGGTTTTGTTATCAATTTGAAACATAAATACGTCATAGCCAAAACGGTTTGGTCTTTTGTAATATCCGTTTATATCAACTGATATACATATCGGATTGAGCCCGTCGTTATCTATCATTATAAACATTCCATTAGCAAGTATTGACTGTCCTTCATCAAAGTTTGCGTTATATCCTTTATTTCCATTATATGTTATATATATATTGGAAAGCAACAATCCCCAATCATCGTCTGTGCCATTACCTTTGCAATCTGCCATCCCGCAGTCTTTACCCTGAACTAAATACTTTTTTATAGCCGGGGCAAATTTATGCATATCATAGCTCTCCTGAGTTGCAATAAATCCTTGATCTGTATTCAGTCTCATCAGTGCCTGCTGTATTACACTATAGGCCTTTTGAAGCTGTGCTTTATATTGGGCATTATTTGCGTTATTTATTAGCGCAGGCAAAGTCATAGCCGCAACAATCCCGATTATGCCAAGGGTTATAAGAACTTCCGCGAGGGTGAATGCGGGGACTAAGTCCCCTCTTACATGACGCGTCGCTTTCCGAGATGCATAAGAAATAGCTTTTTGTAGGTTGTGGTTTCTACCCCAACATAATTTCATTGTTGGGCTGAAAGCCCAACCTACTTTATCTAATACTTCTTTTCCTGATACAGTGCAGATTGTCGCACATTTTTGTCGGTGGCAAGCTCCTGAAATACTCTGCGAGCCCCCTCCTTTGTAAGCCTCCTTTACGTCGGTAGCAAGAGGAGCTGCGAGTTCAGGATTACAGTTGTTTTTGCAGGCCTCAATATCATTTTTTTTTATTATTTCTAAGTCCCCTCTTACATGACGCGTCGCTGTCCGAGATGCATAAGAAATAGCTTTTTGTAGGTTGTGGTTTCTACCCCAACATAATTTCTTAAAAATGTGTCTATATCTGCGTCCCGACACAAAGAATTTGCCGTAATGGCCATGGAACAAGGGTTTTAGGTGTAGCTTAGCCCCCCCCCCCTATCAGGGAAATTCGCACTATGATTGAATTCTAGCATTATTAATCCTCCTTTATCAGTAATATTATAATTATATCATATATTAGAAAATTTTTCAACCAGGGCAATATGATCTTAGCAAATTCCGGGTAAATATTATTTAAAACATTAATCCGGATATGGGCTTGCCTTAACTGGTAAGCCCATAAATCAGATGATAATTATTTTAGTGCTGCCCCTCCACTTTATTCTATTCGGACAATATTTGCGCAGGATTATTAATATAGTTTATAAATTCCAATTTATCATATTCATCATTACAAGTTGTTGTCCTTACTTCATTTTTGCCGTTAGCTTTATATATTGAGTACCTAACCCTGCAATTTGCTAATTGATAGAAAAAATTAGCACGTGTTATACCGTCTCCATATCTAAATATGGAAATAGGCAATCCTAAACTTGAATTAGGATACATTGTAACATCGGCGGTGCATTCATATTTTTTTATTTCCTTATCATAACTTTCCGGGGTCGGGCTTGAGAATTTTATATCCCCTAAAAGCCCATATTTAACATAGTCTTTATATTTATCATTATGTTGTTTAAATATTTCTAATACCTGTTGTTCGGCAAATTTGCTGTCACACTTAGGCAGAGTTGTGCTTTCTATCACTTTGCAAACTCCATATACAATTCCTGCCAATAATAATACTGCAACAACAGAAATAGTTATTAAAAGAATTGATGAGGCCCCGTTACTATCATTGTTATCTAACCTTTTCATGCAATATTTACACCTATTAGCGTCTTTCTTTATTTCTTTTCCGCAATAAGGGCATTTCTTCATATCTTCATTCATATTATCTCCTATTAGCTTAATATCTTTAATCCTTGTCGTGGTTGCCTTTATTATCTCATTTCACCCCGGTAACATTAACTTTAACCTCTGGTGGTGTTACTACCTTCAATTCACCGTATATCTTGTCGTACATATTCATGTAATCAGCATACATCTGGCGGAATTTATCTTGTCTTTGCCCCCATTGTTCTTTTGTTAGTTTCTGATTTAATTCAAAGTCTAAAACGGGCTGCATGTCTTCTATAAACAAACCTATATATCGTCTTTCTGTAGATAACATAGATGTCTGCCTGCAATGAGACTGTTTATTGCAAATAGTCATTGTATAGTCGCCGGAGTTATCAGGTACAGGTTGTAGTAGAATTACAAGAGCATTATCCCTTACAGGATATGTAAGATCCTTATAATCAGAATCTGTAATATCTGAAATAGTATCGGCTTGCACTAAGTTGAACAATCCTAATGCTATAACAGAAGTAAATAATAATAATAATTTTCTCATGTTACTTATTCCTTACTTTGCTAAAGATTTTCCTTGTTGGGCTCTTTCGTTTATAATGGATTGCATTTCTGGATAAAAGGTATTGGGACTGTATTCTCTCCAATTGAATTTTTTACCCCCGCTTTCTGTACCGGCTACACCAACACAATCGCCGCCGACTAACCCGGTATTAGGGTTTGTATTCATTGTTGTTGGTATAATGGCACATACATTTTGTCCTGCAAAAAGCCCAAGAGTATATGTTGTATCGCTTATACTTAAGGTTATGACTTGTGCTGAATAATTTTTATTAACCTTTGGGTCATATAATTTATAAGTAAAATTCTCTGCTAATGCGGGAGCTAAAGTAGCTCCAAGTATAGTACCAATACATAAAATCGTTGCTAAAAATTTTCTCATAATAATTCTCCTTTAATTGTCATAGTATCCTTGTACCGGGTTGCTGCCTACAGCCCTTATACTAGCTTTATATTTCCCGCTGAGTTCTGAAACATAATACGTTACCCCAAACTGAGCTTCATCTATGGTATAAGGGGTTGCATTTTCTCCATAACCGCTGTATCCCGCAATAGTATCAGGTTTATAATTTTTGAAAGTTATATCTGCTATGCATTTATCTAAGTCATACATATCTTCAGCCCATCTTGGATTAGAAACTTCAAATTTTAATTTTGGGTTGTAGCTGGAAATTGAATAAAGAACAGGATTATTCTTAGTAGAACTTGTTTCAAACATCTTCTCTAATTCATTAACAAGGGATTTTCCTGCTCCTTTCTCTGCGCATCTGGCATTCTGACCGCCAAGATTAGAAAAAGCTACATCAATAGCTCCAAAACCAGAGTAAGTACCGGTTACTCGCTCTTTTACTTCATCTGCAGGTTCTGTAGTAGAATTGGAACTTACATTACTTGTGTTGCTATTAGATGTTTCAGTTTCTGGTAAAAATGAACCTATTATGCCCATTACCATTAAGAGGCCGAATAAACAAGCACAGCCAATAGCAATATTTTTACCGGTGTTGCTTTTCTGTATTTCCGGAGTAGAGCTACTTTCAGTTTGGACTTCTTCAAGAAATTCTCCACAATGCTTGCACTTTATTGCTGTTGCTTTAATTTCTTCACCGCAATACGGGCATCTTTTAGTATTATCTTCCACGACACGGTCCTCCCCAGCATTGAGTAGGTAAATCTTCCTGCTCATAATCAGTTTTGAACTCAATTGTCGGACTTGCGTTTCCATAAACTCTGTCCATTAGGCGTTGAGTCCTTGCTTGCTCCTGCTCACGTAGATACTGTTCTTGTTTAACTTCATTCTCTTTCATTGTCTGAATGTACTGCTTCTGTTCTGCATAGGCACTTGTGCATATAGAACATACAAAGATTGCTAAAGTCGTAATCAATAGTTTACTTTTCATAGTTGTTCTCCTTAATAATCTTGTTTTATCCAGTTATAAATTTCTACACTTCTTTGATATCCGTTTGTATCACCTGTTCTCTGGTATTCTTTCATTGCATACTCAATATCTGCCATGCCTGCATTAGCTCCGTTTAACTCTGCTTTTGCCATACCCCTTATAGATAAGACTCAATATTTGAAGGATTTAACTGTAAAGATTGGTTAAAATCTGGAAGTGCCTTATTAAAGTAAGACGGAGTTGTTGTTACTCTTGCTAAAAGGCAATAACAATATCCTCTCTGGTGATAAGCCATATCATCACCAGGATTAAATTCAATCGCTTTATCAAAGTCCTTTATAGCTTCTGAATAATTCTGCATTGACAATCTCACAACGCCCCTTGCATAATGCAAATCCCCGTCCGCCTTAATTGAAATTGCTTTATCCAAGTCCTGCATTGCTCCTGTATTATTCCCAAGCCGGTTTCTTACCTGGCCTCTTATTTTTAAGGCTCTTACATGGCTGGGGTTAATATCTAATGCCCTTGTTAAGCTTGTTTGAGCAGCATATAAATTGTTCTGGTCAATTTGAGTCAGAGCGTTTTGTATGTATTCATCACATTTCTTATTATCAACGGGCGGTGTATAGGATTTCTGAGTTGACGTCTGGGTTTTAGGTGTAGATTGTTTTACTGTATTAGTCTTAACAGTTTGTTGAGCTTGAGGCTGTTGCTTCTTATACTGGTTTTCATGCATTATCTGCAAATACTGTTTCTGTTCGGCCTGCACAGAACTTATTAGAGATAAGCATAATACCAACGATATAATTGATGTTCTTTTATTCATAAATTCTCCTACTGTTGAACTGTTCTATTGAACAGATATCTGTTTTCTAACATAAGATGTCTGATATGGATGTCGAAAATTATAAGTATAATAGCGATTACACCACCGGCAATAAGATTTACTATTACCACTGTTTACCAAGAACTTTTAATCTGTAGTAGTCATACGGAGCAAGTGCAGGACATATTACCCAGAATGCGGAACCAGTACCACCTGTAAGAGCAGCGATTATGAGAATAAGAGCAGAATATACAAAAAACTTTAACCACATACCTTTAAACAGGTAATAAAATGTTCCAAAGAAAAAGGCAGCAAGTGTGCTTAAAAAATCACTGAAATATATAGTGCAACCCATATCCCAGCGTTCTTTTAGAGTTGTCTTCCAAAATTGCGGATTGAAGCTCCACCATTCGCCGTCAATTACTTGTCCGTCAATAGCTTTAAATCGTTTTTTCCACTTATCATTTACATCCACTCTTGCAAACTTTCCAGATGTTACATTCCTTTTTGTACTTTCATCAAGAAACTCTCCGCAGTGTTTACATTTAATGGCACTGGCTAAGATTTCTTCACCACAGAAAGGGCATATCTTAGTCCCGGATACCTCTTCTTTCTTTTCTTCAATAAATTCCCCACAGTGTTTGCATTTAATTGCATTGATGTTAATTTCTTCTCCACAATAAGGACAAGTCTTTGTCTGCATTTCTTCTGTCATTTACACACTTCCTTTCAGATAGTTATTTTTGCATCATTTTATCTATTTTGGAGCATAAAACTTTACAACCTTACTACGTCTGTTATTCAGAGTTGTAAGGTTTTATTGAGTTCTTTGAATATGCACCGTTAAAATTTTCCATGTTCGTGTTATAATATGTGCGTGATAGTATATACACCTGAATAGATAGTCTGGTGCGTAGTAATATGGTGTATTCTGGGGATTTATAGTTCAAAGTTATTATAAGACAAGTCGATTTCTTCTTGAGCAATACCGATATATCGCAAGGTAATTGCAGGTGATGAATGGTTCAGTATTTTTTGCAAAAGAGCTACATCATTATACTGTTTATAAAAATGGTAGCCAAAAGACTTTCGCATTGTATGCGTTCCTACATTTGCCGTTATTCCTAGCCGTTTGCAAGCTTCATTAAGAAAACGATACACCTGTGACCGGTCTAATCTGCAATGCTTTTTACCCAGAAAAAGAGGTTCATTTTCTGATAGGGCATAACTTTTACAACGCTCATTTTGTAAATAATCTTTTATAAGGGCTTTCAATTTTGCATTCAAAGGAAAACGCTTATACTTTCCCGTTTTTTTCTCCTTTATCTCAACATAACTCTTACCTTCAACATCTTCAACATTTAATCCCAATATGTCTGATACTCTAAGCCCTGTGTTAATACCGAAGGCAAATATAAGGCGGTTTCGCTTACTGTGACGTTCTAAAAACTCCTCAATGCGCTCTAAATCTTTTTTGTTCTTGATTGGCTCAACAATATTTTTCATAATAACATTCCTTTCTGCACTGTATATTAACTAAGCAGTGCAAAAAAGAATTTATACGATATAGACTTAAAACGAAAAGTTATTTCTTTTCGTTTTAAAATTTATTTTACTGTGGTTAATATTTATAACAGTTTAAACAATGTAACAGTAGTATAAAAGAACACATGGTTTGATTATTTGTTCCACATGGTTTGATTATTTTCGCCAACTTGAAACTGGAAGGTTTAAGAATATAACATCAAGCGGCTTCCTACTGCTGAGAGTTAGTATTGTTGGTCAAGTATGATCGCGTCCTCGTCCGGCATGGCAATCAGCTCCGGCACAAGGCTCTCCATGAAGCCGCCGCGCTTACAAAGCCTGTGGTTCCTCGCCTTGCGTTCCTCGACGGATAGCTTCTGCTTGATGATTTTCTCCCGGTTTTCAAACTGCCGGATTTTCTTCTTCCAGTCCTCAATCTCGGCGGTCAATTCCTCGTGGGTTTTCTCTCTCGGTTTCGTCATAGGTGGTCGCTCCTTTCTACTCATGGGTAAAAGAAAAGAGCAGCCGTTTTCGTGATGGAAAATAGCTGCTCTTGGTGGATGTATTTAGTTGTTTAAGCGGGCGGCAAACTCCCCGATAAATGGGAATTGTCT